>NZ_JBHSPY010000008.1:0-85567 GCF_042658245.1 Neisseria weixii | reverse complement strand
GCAATACGCAGCTGTCGGAAGTGCGCTGTGCGGCCGGGCAAACCTTCGGTACGCCGCACCGGAAATCCGGCTGTAAAAGAGCGCGTTATTTCGGTTTACGGAAAGTACCGGCGCAAAGCCATTTGAAAGCGGTGTGCCTGAACCTGCCAAAGGCAGCCGGCAGGCTTCGTGTGCCTGCTGCTGCCTGAAAAGGGCAATGGCACCCGATAAAGGGGCTGATTGGGGGAAATACGGACGGGAAACACGTCTGAAAATGAAAAAACGGTTACCTGATTGTTCAGGTAACCGTTTGGATGGGGTGGCCGGTATTTCGCAAAGGTCTCGGCCTTTGGTATGGTTTAACCATCAATCTTTATCATTGCCGGCCACATCGTTGACCACATCTTCCACAAACTGCTCCACCGGATTAATACCCGACTGCTCACGCACGATTTGACGCTGCTCATCTGTCAACGGCTCATATACTTCCGTCGCCGCACGCTCACGCGCTTCTTCACGCTTGCGGTCTTGCTCTTCAAAGCTCTCATAAGGCTGCGGCTTCACTTTACTCAAATCCACTTCATCGCCTTTAAAAATGCTCATATCTCGCTCCTTTGCGTTATTGCGGGGTATGGATTGAGTGTAAACAAATAGGGGTGGGGTGGCAAGTAAGGATGGGTAAAAGGGGCTAACTGACAAAAGATGAGTATATTTCGTTATCAAAGATAAAGCTGCTTGAAAAAAATATTTCAAGCAGCTTTTTTATATTTTTTATAAATGTATGAAGCTTTAAGCCATCGCTAAATCTAATTTTTGTACTTTAAAATTAGCTAACTCTTTTTTCCTGCCTAAAATAGCTTTTGCGATACTCTTATCCGCTTGACCATTGCCATTGATTAAACGTATTTTTGATTTAACAGTATCCCAGCCATAAATTTTAACTAGAATACCTACGCATTCATCAGCAAATGAGCCAGAAATTATTTCCGTATTTTTGAGATCAAGGATAATTTTCGTGCAATCTTTGTCTTCAATAAGACTGATAATTTGGTCTCGAAATGGAATAGCGGAGCGACGAGAAGCAAGGCTACCGCTAGGTAAGCGAATAGTTTGTTCCATGATGTGTACTCCTTAAGTTTAATCGGTTAGTGCTAATAAAATATCACTAAGTTCTGAATTGTCTACTGAGTCGATACAAGGTTGTGTTAATGCTTCTACATTTAGTTGACATGTGATAATAACGCCATCCCAATTGTATTGTTCAGAAGTGGTGTAGACAATATTAGGCGAATTCGGATTGATTGACAACATACAATTTCCAGAAACTATATTTAATTTTCCATTATATTGTTGAATTAATTCGATAAATTTTGCTAATCCCAGACCTGCATGATTGTTGCTTTTCCTGTATTTAGCGGATTTCCCCATGGGGTTTCCAATTACATCGGAGGGAAGTTGTTGTGTCCAATCATCATAATTTTCGGCTTCAATCTTTTTGGAAGAGTGCCCTTTTTCGATACACCATTTATTGGTCATGTGTTGAAATTGGCAAATTTACACGATTGAGCTCTTTTAAAAAGCCACCGCCTAAATCTGCTAGTGCAAATTCGATTTTTCCAGCTTTCTTGTAGAGTTGAGTCATGGAGAATCCGGTAGATTTTCCATGGGACCATACATTGTCATGAACTTCTCCAATTACTTCCTTTAATGAATTTAGTCCCTCACTTTGGTAATTAGTTGTGAAGTTGCTGATACAGCTAATAATTTGTGTATTGGCGCTATCTGTGGCTTCTTCATTATCGAGTAAGGTTAAAACGGAGTAAGTGCTACCTATGTTATGACGATAGTTAGTACAAGGTATGTTCCATAATGCTTCATTGAATCCAATAGTAGCTAAGTAGCTCTGAATAGACTCTGATTGGACCTGAAAACAATCTAATGTAATGGGGTTCTTTTTAAGATGGGCTGCAATTGTCACAATATATGATGGAGTCAGAAAGTCGTCATTTTTAATAAGAAAATTAGATCCTGAGCTACATTCTTGTAATGCTGAAAAAATATTTTTAGTCATAATAAAGTTTTATAGAAGTAGAGGGTTTGTGAGTTAGTATATTAATGTATTATTATTTAGTTATCTATCAATCAATGTGCTTCGTCCCAATTCTCCCCCACGCCCACTTCAGCCACCAGCGGCACGTTCAATTCACCTTTGGCGACATTGGCCATAATCTCGGGCAGTTTTCGCTTCACCAAATCCAATTCGGATTCCACCACTTCCAGCACCAATTCATCATGCACCTGCATAATCAGTTTGCTTTGCAGGCCGTCTGAAACGAGCCATTGGCGCACATTTTTCATGGCGCGTTTGATGAGGTCGGACGCGGTGCCCTGCATGGGGGCGTTGATGGCGGCGCGTTCGGCACCGGCGCGGGCGTTGCCGTTTTTGCTGTGGATGTCGGGCAGGTAGAGGCGGCGGCCGAACAAGGTTTCGACATAGCCTTGCTGCGCGGCTTGTTCTTTGGTGCGCTGCATGTAATCGGCCACACCCGGATAGCGGGCGAAGTAGCGGTCGATAAAGTTTTTCGCCGACACGGCATCGATGCCGAGTGATTTGGCCAAGCCGTATTGACCCATGCCGTAAATCAGGCCGAAGTTGATGGTTTTGGCGTAGCGGCGTTGGTCGGTGGTGACGTTTTCAGGGGGTACGCCGAACACTTCGGCGGCGGTGCGGCGGTGTACGTCTTCGCCGTTTTGGAAGGCTTCAAGCAGGGTTTTGTCGCCGGAGAGGTGCGCCATAATCCGTAATTCGATTTGCGAGTAGTCGGCAGAGGCAATCACGCTGCCGGCCGGTGCGTTAAAGGCGCGGCGCACTTTGCGGCCTTCTTCGGTACGGATGGGGATGTTTTGCAGGTTGGGGTTGTTGCTGGCCAAGCGGCCGGTGATGGCGACGGCTTGGGCGTAGGTGGTGTGCACGCGGCCGGTGCGCGGGTTGACCATTTCCGGCAGCTTGTCGGTGTAGGTGGATTTGAGCTTGGCCAAGCCGCGGTTTTCCAAGATGATTTTCGGCAGCGGAAAATCGGCGGCCAGTTGTTCCAGCACGGCTTCGTTGGTCGACACGCCGCCGGATGCGGTTTTTTTCAGGCCTTTGGTCGGAATGCCCATTTTGCCGAACAGGATTTCTTGCAGCTGCTTCGGCGAATTGAGGTTAAACGGCTGACCGGCGGCTTTGTAGGCCTGCTGTTCCAATTCAAGCAGGCGGCGGCCGAGCTCGTGGCTTTGGGCGGCCAATTCGGCTTTGTCGATTTGCACGCCGGTGCGCTCCATCTCGAACAACACCTGCGCCACGGGCAATTCCATGTTTTGATAAATATCGCGCTGCTTGTCGTCCATTTGTTTGACCAAATGGTTTTCGATGCGCAGGGCGAAATCGGCATCTTGGCAGGCGTATTCGGTGGCTTGTTCCAAGGCGGCATCGGCAAACGAAATCGCTTTCGCACCTTTGCCGCACAAGGATTCGTAGGTGACGGTTTCCAAGCCGAGCCAGCGCGCGGCCAATTCGTCAAGGCTGTGCCCCAAATGGCTTTCGACAATGTAGGAAGCCAACATGGCATCGCCGCTGATGCCTTGGAGCGCGATGTCGTAATTGGCGAACACGTGTTGGTCGTATTTGAGGTTTTGGCCGATTTTATGCAGCGTTTCGCTTTCTAAAAAAGGTTTCAGACGGCCTAATACGTCTTCCAAAGCCAATTGGTCGGGCGCGGCGGCCGGGGTGTGGCCGACCGGAATATACACCGCTTCGCCGGCGGCAAAGGCCATGCTGATACCGACCAATTGCGCATTCATGGCATCGAGTGAAGTGGTTTCGGTGTCGAGGCCGATGGTTTTTGCGGTGGCGAGTTTGCTTAATAAGGCGGCCAACTGCGCTTCGGTGGTGATGGCTTGGTAATCCAGCTTGGCCGGTGCTTCGGCTTGGGTGATGATGTGTTCAGACGGCATTTGGGCAGCCAACGCGGCTTGTTCGCCGATGTCGGGGTTGCCGAACAAATCATCGCCTTGCGCTGTTTCGCGCATACGCTCTTCCGCTTCTTTCAGCCAGGTGCGGAAGTTAAGGCGTTTGAATTCGACTGCCAATTGCGACCATTTCGGGGTTTGGCGGCGCAGACTGTCGAGACCCTCTGAGAGCTCGCCGTGCAAATCCAAATCGGTTTTAATCGTGACCAATTCGTAAGACAAGGGCAGGTAGGGCAGGGCGGCTTGCAGGTTTTCGCCGACTTTGCCTTTGATGTCGGCCGCGTTGGCCATCACGCCTTCGAGCGAGCCGTATTGCGCCAGCCATTTGACGGCGGTTTTCGGGCCGCATTTTTCCACGCCCGGCACGTTATCGACTTTATCGCCCATCAGCGCCAGATAATCGCGGATTTGGTCGGGGCGTACGCCAAATTTGGCCATCACGCCTTTGCTGTCGAACGTTTCGCCGCTCATGGTGTTGACCAAGGTGACTTGCTCGTTGACCAACTGCGCCATGTCTTTGTCGCCGGTGGATACGATGACTTTCATGCCTGCGTCGCCGCCTTGTTGCGCCAATGTGCCAATCACGTCATCCGCTTCTACACCCGGAATCACCAGCACCGGCCACCCCATCAGCCGCACCAGTTCCGGCAGCATTTCCGCTTGCGGGCGCAAATCATCGGGCATGGGCGGGCGGGCGGCTTTGTAGTCGGCAAACATGTCGTGGCGGAAGTTCTTGCCTTTGGCATCAAATACCACCGCGCAATAACCGTGGATATGGTCGGCGCGCAGGCGGCGCAGCATGTTCAACACGCCGTACACAGCGCCGGTGGGCGTGCCGTCAGGGGCGGTGAGCGGTGCCATCGCGTGGTAGGCGCGGTAGAGATAAGATGAGCCGTCGACTAACAGCAGGGTTTGGTTTGGTGACATGATAAAGCCTTTGCGAAGACAGCGCGTGATGACAGGCCGTCTGAAATCTAAGAAAATAAAGTGCATTATAAAGGAAAAGGCGGCTTTCTCTATATATCGCGGCCGTGGACTTGCAAATCCATAAAATAGCCGCCATACCTGAATCAAATGTCTGAACATAGTTTCAGACGGCCTACTAATCAATGAGTTAGCGGTGATAGCGATTTAATTTCAAGTAAAATCATACATCTGCTGCCGATATGGCTTTTTGTTTCAGGTAAAAACTTAGTGAGTGCTTTTGTTATTTCGGCGAATCAGGCAGCATGGCTCGTTTACTTTCATTGGGTTGGAAAAGGAAATCATCATGGCACGTTTGACCGTACACAATTTGGATACTGTTCCTGAAGCTGCGAAACCGCGCATGGAAGTGGTTTTGAAAAACAATGGCTTTATCCCGAACTTAATCGGTTTTGTCGAATGCCCCTGAGGCGTTGGCGTTTTATCAAGAAGCCGGCAAAATGAATGCCGCCAACAGCCTGACGGCAGGCGAAGTGGAAGTGGTGCAAATCATTGCCGCCAAAACCAACGAATGCGGCTTCTGCGCGGCGGGCCACACCAAATTGGCCACCCTGAAAAAACTGATGTCCGAGCAATCTATCCAAGCCGCACGTGCATTGGATGCGGATGCATTTGACGATAAGAAACTGTCTGCTTTGGCGGCGTTTACCCAAGCGGTGATGGCGAAAAAAGGCGTGGTAGCCGATGCCGAACTGCAAGCCTTCTTCGATGCCGGTTACAACCAGCAGCAAGCCGTTGAAGTGGTGATGGGCGTAGCTTTGGCAACTTTGTGCAACTATGTCAACAACTTGGCGCAAACCGACATCAACCCTGAATTGCAAGAGTTTGCATAACAGATTGTTGGTTTTATAGCGGATTTCATTACTTCAATACCAGGCAGCAAGCCGCAGACAGTGCAAGTAGTACGGCAAGACGCAGTAACGCCGTAGCGAAAGTTAAGTTAATCCGCTACAGATAAACAGAGGCCGTCTGAAATATTTCAGACGGCCTCTGTTTTGCCGCATATTGCGTTTAGCGAATCGCTGCCACACAATCTTTCACCAGTGCGGAACCCTGGTAGATTAAGCCGCTGTACACTTGTACGGCGGTGGCGCCCAAGCGGATTTTTTCGGCAGCGTCGCGGCCTTCCATGATGCCGCCGACACCGATAATCGGTAACGCGCCGTCGATGTGTTCAGCCAACAATTTCAGCACTTGGTTACTTTTCCCGCGCACCGGCAAACCGCTCAAGCCGCCTTGTTCTTTCGCTAAGGCGTGGTTGCCCAATGATGATTTGTCGATGGTGGTGTTGGTGGCGATGATGCCGTCCATTTGCACGCTTTTGACCACGTGGGCGATGTCTTCGATTTGCGCTTCGTCCAAATCAGGGGCGATTTTTACTGCCAGCGGCACATATTTGCCGTGTGCTGCGTGTAAATGCGCCTGCTTGTTTTTCAATGTTTCCAGCAAGGCGCTCAACTCGTCGCCGCCTTGTAAGGCACGCAGGTTTTTGGTGTTCGGCGAAGAAATATTAATGGCGATGTAATCGGCGTGGGCGTAGGCTTTTTCCAAACAAATCAGGTAATCATCGGCCGCATGTTCAATCGGGGTGGCGGCGTTTTTGCCGATATTGATGCCCAAAATGCCTTGGTAGCTGCTGGCTTCGATGTTGCGAATCATAGCATCGATGCCGTGGTTGTTGAAGCCCATGCGGTTGATAATGCCTTGGTGCTCGGGCACACGGAACAGGCGCGGTTGCGGATTGCCGGGTTGCGGCCGGGGGGTGACGGTGCCGACTTCGAGAAAGCCGAAACCGAGCGCGCCGAACGCATCGATACATTCGCCGTTTTTATCCAAACCTGCCGCCAAGCCGACCGGATTGGGCAGATGCAGCCCCATCAGTTTGGTGGCTTTGCCATGGTTGTTGGCGAAGGGAATCAGGCCGAGTTTGTTGCAGATTTGCAGGCCTTTGATGGTCATATTGTGGGTGGTTTCGGGATTGATTTTAAACAGAATGGAACGGGCAAGGGCGTACATGGGACAGGCTTTCTCAATAGTGGAAACAATGGCGGTATTTTACCTGAAAATCATGTAAAGGCCGTCTGAAACCGTTTGTAAGCTGACGACGGTCAAGCTTCAGACGGCCTGATGAACGCAACGTTTAAGCGAAAACGCACATCGGCTCAGACGAATCTGCTAAACTGTCGGCCAAATTGTCTTGATGAAAAACAAAGGAGAAATTATGTCATACGTTTTCGAGCCGGTTAAGACGGCTGCTTTGCCGGTAGCCGGCAGCAGCGACAAATATTCCGTGCGCCGCGTGTATTGCGTCGGCCGCAATTATGCCGAACATGCGCGTGAGATGGGTTCCGATCCTGACCGCGAACCGCCGTTTTTCTTTTGCAAACCAAACGACTGCCAATCAATCGTGCCGGTAGCGGCTAATGAAATCGTCGATTTGCCGTATCCGGGCTTAACGTCAAACTATCATTATGAAGTGGAATTGGTGGCGGCCATCGGCAGGGGTGGCCGGAATATCCGTGTGGAAGATGCCCAAGCACATATTTTTGGTTACGCCGTCGGCCTGGACATGACCCGCCGCGATTTGCAGGCGCAAATGCGTGAAACCGGCCGCCCGTGGGAAATTGGTAAAGCATTTGATTTTTCAGCGCCCATCGGGGAATTGCACCGCATCAGCGAAACCGGTGTACTTTCCGACGCAGCGATTGAATTGAGTGTCAACGGTGAAATCAAGCAAAGCAGCAACATCAATCACTTGACATGGAGCGTGGCGGAAACGATTGCCAAATTATCCGAATTGTTTGCCTTACAGCCGGGCGATTTGATTTTCACCGGTACCCCCGAAGGT
Organism: Neisseria weixii; assembly: GCF_042658245.1. NCBI lineage: Bacteria > Pseudomonadati > Pseudomonadota > Betaproteobacteria > Neisseriales > Neisseriaceae > Neisseria > Neisseria weixii. The sequence goes on along the minus strand of NZ_JBHSPY010000008.1, from coordinate 77,745 downwards.
GTGGGCGCGGTCGTGAAAGGCGATACCATCCGGGCGAAAGTCGAAGGCTTAACCAGCATTACTGTGTGCATTAAGTAAACATAGGGTTTCAATAAAACAGGCCGTCTGAAAGATAATTTTTTCAGACGGCCTGTTTTATTTTGAAGATGTCAAACCTGCTTCGCGCTGCCATTTGTCGAGCAAATACTGAAAGACCTGCGGGTTTTCATAGCCGTTCTCGATGGCGGCTTGCAGCCAAGTGCAGGCGATGGGCAGGTTGGCGACCACGCCTTGGCCGTAGTAATACAGGCGGGCAAGATGGTATTGCGCTTCGGCATGGCCTTGCTCGGCCGCTTGTTCAAACCAATAGGCGGCTTGGCGGTTGTCGGCTTTGACGCCTTGGCCGTGGTAATAAATAAGGCCTAGACCAAATGCAGCAGCGGCATGGCCTTGTGAGGCGGCTTGCACATACAGTTTGCGCGCTTCTACATAATTCACGGCCTGATTGCGGCGGCCTTGGTGGTGGGCGAGTGCGGTTTGATGAGCTTGCTCGGCTTCTTGGTGTTGCAAGGCGGCGGTTTTGATGCGGCCGTATTGCTCGGGGTGGTGTAGTGCGGCATCGCTCAACAGCTTTTGATAGGCACTCAAGCTGCCGTGTTCAGCAGCTTCGCGGTAATAATGCTCGGCGGTTCGTGCATCGGCTTTGATGCCCAAGCCGTAGCGGTAAATATCGCCCATCAATTGTAGCGCTTCGGGGTGGTGATGCGCGGCTGCGATTTTGGCGTGTTTGGCCGCTTGCAAGGGGTCGCGCTCGGTCAGTTGGCCGGTCAGATAATGGCGTGCCAAGGCGGTGCGCGCTTGTTGGTCGCCGTTATCGGCGGCGGTTTGATACCATTTCAAGGCATCGGCATGGTTTTGTTCGGCTAGAACATCGGCCAACAGGGTTTGCGCGGCGATAAAGCCGTTGTCAGCAGCAAAGCGCAGATGGTGGGCGGCCAGGGCGTTGTCGATGTTTGTGCCGAGGCCGTAGCGGTAGATTTTACCCAGTTGCCAATGGGCAACGTGCAGGCCTTGTTCGGCTGCCTGATGGTACAGTTCGCGCGCTTGGGCCAAATCAGGTTCGGCAGAAAAATGATGGTGCAACGCTAAAAAATATTGGCCGAACGGGTGGCCTTGTTCCGCTACCTGCTGCGCCCAATACACGGCTTGTGTCTCATGGCGGTCGGCATAATATTCGAGCAGGCTCAGTTGTGCAGCAAGCAGGCCGCTTTCGGCCAACCACGCATATTGCTGAATGTGGCGGTCAAACGAGGCGCCCATGCTTTCTCGGATGCGCAGCAGATTGTAGGTGGCGTAAGGATGTTTTTGTTCGGCAGCAATGTCGAGCCATGAGAGAATCCCCGGATAATCCGGCTGGGGCGCTTCCATCATGATCAGACTGATTTCAAACGCCGCATCCGCATGCCCTTGTTCCGCCGCTTGGCGCAGCAATGTCAAACCTTGTATGCTGTCCGGGCTTTTGGCCAACAACGCACAGGCTTGCTGATAAAGGGTTTCTGGGGTGGCGGCGCTCATGATGGATGGAATTATGCGTTAAGAGTAGGACATTATACTGTTTTTGGTAAAGTTTTGTTCATCACCGTGGCATGAATGTCAGGATTTAAGGATAAAAGGCTGTCTGAAAATAAATTTATTTTCAGACAGCCTTTGAGTAATCGTCAGCCTTCGGATTGAATGTCGGGAAAATTCACTTGGCTGTAAAAGCTGCCGTTGATTTGGGTAACGTTGATGTGGTACATGCGGTAGGCATGGAATAGCCGGCTATCCGGCGGCGTAGGATTGTTCCAAAAATCGGCCAGCTTGCCTTGACAGGTCATGCCGGGAATATCGTAATGCGCCCGCCCCAACACTTTGACAGGCATATTGTGAATCAAAGCCGATAAGCCGCTGGTACTGTTGATGGTCACCATGCCGATACCGTGGCGCAGGAAAACCGGTAAAGGAACATCATGCACATAGGTAATGCGGCCTTTGAGCTTGGGGTGTTTTTTCACAAAGTGCTTGATGTCGAGGGCGTAGTCGATAAAACCGCGATCCATCGGGTGATGCTTGATGATGAGGTTTACATCATCAGGCGCATGGTTGGCAAATGAGGTTAATACATGCAATAAGAAGCTGCGTACTGTGGAGAAATCGCAGTGGATGCGCACTTGGCTGTCGTTGAATACTTGCAGTGGAACGACAAAAAACTTACCGAATTTCCCTGCTTCGATTTGTTTGGCAAAGTTGGCATCTTCAATCCAGTAATTCAGTCGTTTGAAAATGGAGATAGACCAAAGATTCAAATAGTGGCCGAGATTGGGGGCACGGTGATGGATATAATTCGGGTATTTTTTGCGATTGAGATTGGCTCGAATGTAATAACGCGTGGCATTTTTCGCCATAGGCATGAAGCCGCCGGGCACAGGTTTCGGGTCGTGATATTCCTGTTTCTCCAGCATAGGAAATCGGGCGTTAAAAAATTCCGCCGTGCGTGGAAGTGGGGAGTATGCATTGACCCCTGATTTTTCTAAGGTGATGAAAAAAGGGCGGAAATAGCCTTCTTCAAATACCCAAAATGTCACATTGTTTTGATTACAAATTTGACGCGCTAAAAAATGGTAAGGGCGCGTATCGCCAAAGCAGACCACAGCTTGAATGTCGTGTAGTGTAATGTAGTGTTGGAGGTGGGTTGGAAAGTCGTCGTAAGTGCCCAGATAGGGGGAAGTATGGGCGATGCTTTCAGGATAGAAATACTCATCGCCGGCATTAAAGTTGAATTTGTGAACGGTTTTTCCGTGGGTAGAGGTCAGCCATGAGGACAAGCGCTGAAAAAAAGCCCCGACAGGGCCTTGTAACAGCAAAATGCGATCGGCAGTCTCTACCAATTCATGAAGATGGCTTTTAAGAAAACAGTTCATTGTCGTAATGTATCAAATCGGTCGTAATATTATTATTGATTATGTAAGTAACTTGCCGTTTGACATCAAAGCAAGCCGTTTATCTAAGAATACGATGGTTTGAGTGTTAGGTAAAGTTTGAAGGCATTGAATATTATGACTAAAGAATAAAACAATGGGCGGTAAGTTAATTATCCCGATAGAGAACGGTATAATTGTTTGATTTTACCGATTTGCTTGCTTAACCAACTTTTATGTAGTCTGGTGTTGTTTTTTTGCAAAGATTTTTGTGTTTTCAGCACTTCGATGGCGGTGGCGGCATCAATCATGCGGCGTGTGTCCGGGTGGACATAGCCGGGATAGTAGATTAAGGTGCCGGCGATTAGCTCCCAGAGTTTCAGACAGCGTGTGCGGCGCGGGAGGGTTAAGCGGTCTTCGGTTAAGCCCCAGCCTGCGTAAAACGGCAGCCCGTAGCACACTACTTTTTTGCCGCGCAACAAAGCTTCAAATCCGGTCAGCGAGGTCATGGTGTGTACTTCAGCGGCGTATTGCAGGCAGGTGAGAATATCGGCTTCGGGTGCGGTTTGATCGGCATAGCGTGCCATATCTTCCGCACTGATGTGGCCTTTGCGGTTGCCACTGACTACGTCGGGATGCGGCTTGTAAATGATATAAGCGTCGGGATGGCGTTCGCGCACGGTACGGAGCAAATCCAGATTACGGTAAATTTCGGGCGAACCATGCCGGACAGACGCATCATCTTCCACCTGCCCCGGTACGAGAATCACGGTTTGGCAGGTGTCCGGTGGGGTAAACACCTGATTGCCGACATTGTATTTGCTGATGTGGTGTTCAGTCAGGGTATGTTGCAGCATGGAGGCCGTCTGAAAATCCTGTTCGCTGAAAGCTTGGTTTTGCAAGATATATTCCAAGCGTGACGGTGTTTCGGCATTGAAATAAATCCCCATATCGTCGGTAACCAAAGACAATGCCGGCACCAAGTTCGATCCCAAACCTACCGAGCGGATAAAACCGTCTTCCATCCGCAGCAAGGGCAAACCTCGACTTTGGGCAAAATCAATAATCGCCTGCCTGCCGTTGCCCCAAGCCAGCAGACGCGCATCGGCGGAAAAATCGATGTTTTCCAGTTTTTTGACCGATTTCACAAATTTCAGACGGCATGAAGGCACATTGAAAAAAGGCTTCATCACTGCCTGTTTCCATAACGACATTCCCACACAATACAATTCGCCCCGCAGCTTTTCATTCAAGCGGCGGGCAGCGGCCAGATAATCAATCACATCAAACAGCGTACCGGCCTTGCCTGTATTCGGATTAAGGTAGCGGCTGTATTGCAGGTAAGCTGCGGCAAACAGCTGCAACAGCGAGCGTGGCGCACGGCGTTTTTGTTCCGCCAGTTTGGCAATATCGGGATGACGGTCGTCACTTACACCCCAGCCGGCATACCACGGCAAACCGAAGGTCACCAAAGGCTGGCCGCACAATAGGGCTTCAAAGCCCATTTGCGAGGTCACACAATACACTTTGTCTACCTTTTGCAGCAGCGAAATCGGATTGATGTCTTCGGCCAACAGGCGCACACGCGGCTGCTGTGCCAAATCAGTAAGGTAACCCTGTTTCTTACCGGTCAATACATCGGGGTGGGTTTTGACCCAAATTTCCGCATCGGGATTTTCCACTAAGGCCGTCTGAAACATTTGATGGAACGTCGCTTTATCTGCCCCGCCATATCGAACCGCCATATCGCCGAAGGTTTGATCAATCACCAAAACAATATTTTTGTCCGCCTGCACAAGGCCGTCTGAAAAATCCGGTGCATGGTTGTATTTAGACAAACGGTGCGCCAAAATCAAATCGATAGCCTGCTGCGCTTGGGCAAGCATTTCAGACGGCGTATCTGCGGCCAAAATCAACTGTTCCAAACGTGAAGGGCTGGTTGTGTCGTAATAAATGCCGATATCGTCGTACACCAGAGAAAACGGCGGATAACCGGCCACGCCTAAGCCCAGTGAGCGCAAAAAGCCGTCTTCCAATGCCACAAACAGTAAGCCGTGTGATTGTGCAAAAGCACGTGTTTTATGGGTGGTCGGGCGTAGGCCCCAACCGATAACCGTTTCCGTATGTTGGCTTCTTTTTTGAATGGTGTACTCAGGCAGAAAATCCGTAAGATTGGGAATCTTACGGATGCCGCAGGATGGGATGTAAGCGTTTTTTGCCATATGGATTTTTTCTTGGGGAGATGAAAAGGTTTCAGACGGCCTGATCAGCATAAAACCGTTGGAACACTATTCTACCGAAAAAACAAAGGCGGGTGCATCCCCGCCTTGATTCATGGTGTTATTGCTTAGAACGTTACCGCTTCGGCGAGTACCTTACCCGCCAAATCCTTGGCCGATAAACTTGGTGCACCCAATAAGGGCCAATCGATTCCGACAGTAGCATCATTCCAAATCAAAGAATGTTCTGCATTCGGGTTGTAATAATCGGTGCATTTATAGACAAATTCCGCCTCATCGCTCAACACATAAAAGCCGTGGGCAAAACCTTCCGGCACCCATAATTGGCGTTTGTTGTCTGCCGATAAAATCTCGCCGGCCCAGTGGCCGAACGTAGGGCTGTTGCGGCGCATATCCACGGCGACATCAAAGACTTCACCCGATACCACACGCACCAGTTTGCCTTGGGTGTTTTCGGTTTGATAGTGTAAACCGCGTAACACGCCTTGGGTGGATTTACTGTGGTTTTCCTGCACAAAAGTGCGGTCGGCCACATTTTGGCGGAACCATTCATCGCGGAAGGTTTCCATAAAAAAACCGCGCTCGTCACCAAAAACTTTGGGTTCGAGCAGTTTGACATCGGGGATACGGGTGTCGATGATATTCATCATATTTTCCTAAAAACTAAAAAAGCGTTTCAGACGGCCTCAAAATTGGTAAAACAGCTTGAGACCTTTGAAAACTCCTTCAAAGCCAGCACATACAAAACCGACGTCATTCCCGCGCAGGCGGGAATCCATTTTTCAGCATAGCCAGCTGTTGAAAAAATAGGTTTCTTAGATGTCTCAATGGATTCCCGCCTGCGCGGGAATGACGGCCTTTAGGGTTTTTATTGGTTGTTCATGAGTTTTACAAAGGTCTCGGCTTGTTAATCTTTGCCAACCAAGCGCAATAAATATTGGCCATATTCGTTTTTACACATTGGCATCGCTAAGGTTCTGACTTCTTCACTGCTTAACCAGCCATTACGCCAAGCAATTTCTTCCAAACACGCTACTTGTAAGTTCTGAATGTTTTCAATGGTTTCTACAAATGCAGCCGCTTCCAGCAGACTGGCGTGTGTGCCGGTGTCAAGCCAAGCGAAACCGCGGCCGAGCAGTTGGACATTGAGAGAGCCGTCGTCCAAATACATTTGATTTAAGGTGGTGATTTCCAATTCGCCGCGTTCAGACGGCCTTACTTGCTTGGCAAACTCCACCACGCGGTTATCGTAGAAATAGAGGCCGGTGACCGCCCAATCAGATTTAGGTTGTTTGGGTTTTTCTTCAATTGACAGGGCTTTGAAATTATCGTCAAACTCAACCACACCGAAACGTTCAGGATCTTTTACTTGGTAGCCGAACACGGCAGCGCCTTTGGTTTTGACAAATTCCGCAGCTTCCTTGAGCGATTGGCTGAAATGCTGGCCGTAGAAGATATTGTCGCCCAATACCAAGCATACCGAATCACCGCCGATGAATTTTTCACCAATTAAAAATGCCTGTGCCAAACCGTCGGGGCTGGGTTGGATGGCGTAGGAAATTTGAATACCGAAATCGCTGCCGTCACCGAGCAGACGGCGGAAAGCATCGTTGTCTTCCGGTGTGGTAATGACCAACACATCACGGATTCCGGCCAACATCAACACCGACAAGGGGTAATAAATCATCGGTTTGTTATATACCGGCAGCAATTGCTTCGATACGCCGCGGGTAATCGGGTAAAGGCGGGTACCGCTGCCGCCTGCAAGAATAATGCCTTTCATCAGCCTGCTTTCCTTATGTAGTTTGTGTTCAGACGGCCTTAATGCCGTCTGAACGTGTTTTTTTATTTAAGGCCTTTGCAAAGCCCCGGATTTGAGTACGGTTCGAAGTTAGAACAGCACAGAAAGCGCAGACCTATCATCAAGACAGGCAAGATTTCGGGCAGCACCTAACGGAGAAATGCGCCAAAGATGGAGGGTTTGCAAAGGTTTCTATTTAATTGCCTAAGCGTTCACGGTTGTAGCTGCCGTCTAACACGTGCGACCACCAAGTTTTATTGTTTAAATACCATTCCACTGTTTTGCGAATGCCGCTTTCAAAAGTTTCCTTCGGCTGCCAACCCAACTCACGGCCGATTTTGGCGGCATCAATCGCATAGCGCACATCATGGCCGGGGCGGTCTTTCACATAAGTAATCAAATCTTCATAACGCGCTACACCTTGCGGTTTGTTCGGCACCAATTCTTCCAACAGGGTGCAAATGGTGCGCACCACTTCGATATTGGCTTTTTCATTGTGCCCCCCGATATTGTACGTTTCGCCGATTTCACCTTCTGTGACCACTTGATACAGCGCACGCGCATGATCTTCGACATAGAGCCAATCGCGAATCTGCATACCGTCGCCATACACCGGCAGCGGTTTGCCATCAAGCGCATTCAGAATCATCAGCGGAATCAGTTTTTCAGGGAAATGATAAGGGCCGTAGTTGTTGGAACAATTGGTTACGATGGTTGGCAGACCGTAAGTGCGCAGCCATGCGCGCACCAAATGGTCGCTGGAGGCTTTTGAAGCCGAATAAGGGCTGGAAGGGGCGTAGGGCGTGGTTTCGGTGAACAAATCATCCGTGCCGTGCAAATCGCCATACACTTCATCAGTCGAAATATGATGGAAACGGAAAGCCGCTTTTTTTTCAGACGGCATATTCTGCCAATACGCGCGCGCTGCTTCCAAAAGCGTATAAGTGCCCACAATATTGGTTTCGATAAATGCCGCAGGACCATCAATGCTGCGGTCGACATGGCTTTCTGCCGCCAAGTGCATCACCGCATCAGGCTGATGTTCGGCAAATACACGGTTCAGCGCCGCGCGGTCGCAAATATCGACTTGCTCAAACGCATAGCACGGATGATGGGACACAGGTTCCAGCGATTCCAGATTACCCGCATAAGTGAGTTTGTCCACATTCACCACTGCATCTTGCGTGTCGTTGATAATATGGCGCACAACCGCCGAACCGATAAAACCGGCGCCGCCGGTGACAAGGATTTTTTTCATGATCGAGACAATTAAAATATTGTGATAGATAAGTAATAATATACTGATTATCTTATTTTATCAAAAATTAACAAAGGCCGTCTGAAACTTCAGACAGTCTCTCAATGGAATGGCTTAATCATCATAGCCATTCGGATTATTACTCACCCAGCGCCATGAATCTTCCATCATTTGGGTTAAACCAAATTGCGCTTTCCAGCCGATTTGCGATTCAGTAAACGCAGGATCGGCAAAGCAAACGGCAATATCACCATCGCGGCGCGGGTTGATTTGATAAGGAATATCCAAGCCGGAAGCTGCTTCAAAAGCCTTAACCATATCCAAAACAGAATAACCGTTGCCCGTGCCCAAATTATAAATATGTACGCCTGATTCTTTTGCTTTAGCTTGCATGGCCTTCAAATGACCACCGGCCAAATCAACCACATGGATATAATCGCGTACGCCCGTGCCGTCGGGTGTAGGATAGTCATCGCCGAATACCGACAAATAAGGCAGCTTGCCTGAAGCCACTTGGCAGATATAAGGCAGCAGATTATTTGGAATACCATTAGGGTATTCACCAATCAAACCACTTTTGTGCGCACCAGCCGGATTAAAATAACGCAGTAAAATCACACTCCAGCGTGGATCCGATTTTTGAATGTCGGCCAAAATCCGCTCGACCATATATTTGGACGTGCCGTAAGGATTGGTGGTACCGCCGACGGACATATCTTCCGTAATCGGTGTACGTGCCGGGTCGCCGTAAACGGTAGCCGACGAGCTGAACACGATGCTGAACACGCCTGCCTTAGCCATTTCTTCGGCCAAAATCAGGCTGCCCGATACGTTGTAATCGTAATATTTCATCGGCAGTACATTGCTTTCACCCACTGCTTTTAAGCCGGCAAAATGCATCACCGTTTCAATTTTGTGTTCGGCAAAAATCTTTTGCAGCATGGCACGGTCGCGGATATCGCCTTGGTAAAAAGTGATATCTTTACCGGTAATTTCTTTTAAGCGCGGCAGAATCTTGGCACTGGAGTTGCACAGATTATCGAGAATCACGACATCGTAGTCTGCTTCAATTAGTGAAACGGCAGTGTGCGAGCCGATAAAGCCGGTGCCCCCTGTGATGAGAATGGTCATTGTTTTTCCTTGTTACAATTTTAGGTTATGCCGTCTGAACTGCTTAACTACATAAAATCTTGGTATTTATCAGTTAAATGTTGCAATATGGAGTTATTTACTTTTTTACCTTGCTGATACAAATCGGTTTTTCTAAAAGTATTGTTCCAAACGTGCATGGCATACATATTATTGGATAAATTACGCTCATCGAAGTTTTGATCTAGAAGCATTCTTCTCGTCTGTATGGCGTTTAAGCCATAAAAGTAATAATAAGGTTTGGCAAACTTATCCAAGTTGAAATAAAGCAAGGCTTTCGTTAAACCTGTGGGGCCGCTTGATTCACCCCAAAGCGTATGTTCGCGGCCCAAACCTTTTTCAATGCGTTTCTGTTTTCGTTCAATATCCTGCACCGTATCCCAAGGTAAAATCTGATTAGGGTTTTGGCTCATAAACTCCATCAACTCCACCAAATGATGATGGGCGGGAAATTTCAATACCGCATTGGCTACAGCATGGCCTTCATAGCCGAATACATAATCTTCTTTCGTAAAATCAAACGGTTTTAAGCAGATTTCATCCATATCCACCCAGTAGCCGCTCTTCATGGCAATCATTTTCCATCTGAACCAATCTGAGAAGTGGGCGGGTGAACCGTGTGAATAGAAAATATCTTTTTCGGGCAAGATCTCATTGCCGTCTTTAACAATCACGCCTTTGGGGATATTTTTCAAATCCTGGTAAGTATATAAATGCACTTCGTGGCCGTGATACAGGTAAGATGCCAAACACAGTTGCTGGACGATGCCCAAGTCCTTGCCAATCCATAAAGACTGGATAGTGTCTTTTACGATAGGTGAGCTATTTTCCGTATCAAATTGTTTTTTATCTAAATAATCAAACCAAGAAGAGAATCTGAGCGCATCAATCTCTGCCAGTTTTGAGCGGCCGGACACAAACAGATCTTTGGCTTCTTTGTTCAGATTTTGCGACAGTTTTTCATGAATTAAGATATTCAAAGGTTTATTGTCGGTTGTGCTATTTCTTAATGCTGCTGTTACGGTATTTTCGGATTTAATCCATTTTTCCCTATATAAATTCCAATACTTAATTGTTTCATCATAGTTATTAAGGCATTGGCTGATTTTTGCCAATTGCGCCAATGAAGCATATGGTGAGTTGCTGCTTGGGTTGGGCAGGTTCTGTTTATGATAGGCCAAAACATCTTCGTATAAGCCCAAGCTTTGTTTTAAATAAATAACATGATGCTCATTGTTTTTATCCTTGCCAAATCTGTTGCAGTAGGTTTCGTAATAAGGATAAGCCGTATCAAAATCAAAATTTTGACACATCGTTACTGCCAAATATCTATGTGCCAGCTCAAGATCCGGGAATTTATCGGCAAATTCATGACCATACTGAATAGCTTTATCTATCTGATTATCTCCCTTTAAACTGGTAATTTGTAAGGCATAAGATACCGGCAAATTTGGGAATGCCTGAAACAGTTTTTCTGCAAATATGGCTGCTGATTTCCAATCCTGCTCGTATTGATAGACATTAACCAATCCCTCCAATCCCCGATGGCTTTTTGGGGATAATTTTTGCAGCATTTTAAATTCATTTCTTGCTTCTTCGTAGAGAGACAGGTTTTTATAAGCATGACCAGCCCACCAATAGCTGTGCCATAAATCTGGAAAACGCTCTCTGAATTTATAGGACCTTGAAATTACTTCTTCCCAACGGCCTTGTTGCTGGGCGACATTAACCATACCTTCCAAGCCGTGGTGCAGATGTGGCAGCTTTTCAGTCATTAATTGAAATTGTGCTTCTGCTTTATCATATTGTTTTAGATTTTTATAAGCTTGTCCCGCCCACCAATATCCTTGCCACATATCGGGCTTCATTTTTTGCAATTGAATGGAATATGCAGCGGCCTTTTCCCAATTCTTTTGCTGGTTGGCAAGTTCTGCCAAACGTTGTATTTCTCTAGAGTCTTTCGAGAAATCTTCTGTCATTGATTGAATTGGTTTCCCGGTATTTATCAGTATGCAAGCATTGCGGTTTTCTACCTTTAATTGTTTATCCAACTTTTCAGTAAAGATTTTGTTGCCGTATGCCAGCGAGACATACAAGTCATAAATTCCTAGTTCGAACTGGTAGGTTTCAATGCCTTTTAGCCCCAGTGTGGCAAAATAACTGGCATTATAATCACTTGTCGGGTTTCCGATTTTGAATCCGAGATTGTTTTTGCGCACTTGTCCCAGCTCAAACACATATTGGCGTTGGGTGATTAGTTTTTGGGCAATTAGATAATACTTGCCTTGTGTAAAGTTGCTTAATGGTGCATCAGGAACGATAAACTCGCCTTCAACATGAAAAACCGTACCCTTGGTCCAAGAGTTTTCTATACTGATATGGCTGTTTGCCGGCGCATTGCTGCCGAAAATGTCTTTTTTTGCAAGGTAAACTTTGCCGCTCTCTTCAAATAAGCGGCATTCGAAAAAATCATCCGCCGTATGCTTGTCCAAATTCACGCTTGCCATTACCAAACCGGTGTAGTTGCGGACATTTTTATCGGGCGAAACGGAAATTTGGATTTCATAAATGCCGTCGTTTAAGAAACCGATATCGATGCCTTTAAAACCTATGGTTGCCGTACCGGCTGCCGTATAGTTGTAATTTTTGCCATTGTGAGGTTGGTTTGCCAATTCACGTTTGGGCACTGTTCCCAGTTCAAATTCTGCTTCACAGTCATTGAGTAAGTTTCTGAATTTGATATGTTTGTGCAAATAGCGATAGTCAGGAGCATCATAGCCTTGTAAATAGGCAAGTCCTTCGATAAAGAAAATAGTTTTAGCTATCCAGATTTTCTCAATTTTATTGATCGGAATGTGCTTGGTTGGGAAATTCATAGTAAAACCTCAGTTAAATATTTTTTAATGAGTAAAACGGTTGTGTCGGTTGGCAGGCCTTGTTTTTCAGACGGCCATTAAATCCGTTGTTTAATTTTCAGTTCATCTTGAAAGGTTTGTGACAAAATCTGTGCGGTATACATAAATTTTTCTTTGTTACCTGCGACTAATGCATCCAAACAAGCCCGGATCAGGCTGTTGGTTACCAAACGTGTGTAAATATATTTTTTGTGCTTTTGAATAAAGTCTAAGGCCGTCTGAAAAATTTCTTCTTTTTCGTCTTCGTTATAAAACACAAATTCACGCAGATAAATCAGTAAATCATGGTTCATATAAAATGCGATTTGATAGGCTTTGCGTAGTTCCGGAATATATTGCCACAAGCTATTGATGGCAGCCATGCGTCCTTGAAAATTACTCACGGATTTGGTTGTGGTGATGGTGGTTTGGCTGCCGTAAATCAGCCAGACATACACGCGGGTGTCAATCAGGCCGATACGGCCGAGTTTGGAATAAAGCTTGGCGGTGAAAAGTTTGTCTTCGTATAAGCCGGGCTCAAAATAGAGAACCAAGTCTTTAAGCATTTGCACTTTATAGAGCTTGTTGGTGGACAAGGTGTCATCAAACAGGGAAAGGCGGTTGGCGAATGTGCTGATTTTTGGGGCTTTATACAAACTGCGAAACCATTCGCTTTCCATACCGCTTTCAAAATCTTTGCGCACGGTTACGCCCGACACACAGTCGAGCTGGTGCTTTTCGGCATAGGCCAATAATTTTCCTAGTGCGTCGGGGCAGATCAGATCGTCTGAATCCAAAAAGAAAATATATTCGCCTTTGGCATGGCGGATGCCGAAATTGCGTGTCAGCCCCAAGCCTTCGTTATCTTTATAAAAATAACGGAAGCGCGGGTCGTTGAATTCTTTTACGATGTCTTCCACCGTTACGGTGTGGCCGTCATCAACAATCATTACGTCGAGATTGGTGTATTGCGACGCTTGAATAGACTTTAGTGTTGCCGGTAGGGTGGTACGCGAGTTGTAGCAAGGCACGAGTATGGAAATAGTGGGCGATTTGCCGGTTTTTTTGGTTTTTCTTAAGAATTTATCAAGAAAGCTCATGTTGTTTTCCCTTATGTGTTTGTTTCGGTATCAAGCTGGCTGATCAATTTGTCCCACTGGGTGAATACGCTGGCGTTAGAGAAAGATTCAAACGTAGCTTGAATTGCGCTTGCTGATAAAGTATCGGTTTGGTTGAGTGCATCCACAACGGCGGGATAATCGCCATAAGCCGTAAGAAAACCTGTTTCGCCGTGTTTGATAATTTCTTTGGCGGCGGTAAACGAATCAAAGGCAATCACGGGGCGGCCGTGTGCATAGGCTTCCAATACCACAAGCGGAAAGCCTTCCGATTTGCTCATCAAGAGCAGGGAATCGTTATCGCTGAAGATTTTTTCTTTGTTGCTTTCAAAACCGTGCAGTTTGAGCACATTTTGCAGGCCGTTATTTTTTAAGGCCGTCTGAAACTCATCTTTTAATGCGCCATCGCCATAAATATTGATAACGATACCGGCATTTTGTTTGATGATTTCTTTGCCCAAATCAATCATGCTGAAAATATTTTTGTCTTCGTCGAGCCGGCTGATAACGGCGGTGTGCAAGGGATTTTGCGGAGCAAGCGCTCGGTATTGCGCATCGATGGAGTTGTGTATGTAATCCAGTTTGTTTTGCACTTCTTTCTCTAAATGCGGGCGCAGCAAATCCACCGACGATTGGGTGAGCAACAGCAGACGGCGGTAGTTGTAAAGTTTGCCTTCATTGAGCCAGCCTAGGTGCGGACCGTACATTTCACGGGAGACAATGTCTTTAACGTCGCCGTGGAACATCAATACGGATTTTGCATTTTCCAGATATTTTTGGAAATGCAGATGGGCGGAAAATTGCAAAGAGATCACAATGCCGTCTGTATTCTGCAAAATATTGGCGCACGCCCCGTTGAGATATTGTGCCGATAATTTGAAATCAATGTAGGGGCTTTGCAGTTGATGGAATTCGCTGTTGGTTTCGGCAAACTCGCGGATGGCGATAACAAAAATACGGGCGTTGTATTTTTGTTTGTAGTGTTTCGCCATGTTTTGCAAAAAGCTATGCACGCCGCCGATTTGGTTTAACTCGTTTACCAAGAAAATGATGTCTTTGCTGTGGCGGTGCGTCGGGTCAAATGCCAACGCTTCTACAATGCGTTGGGTGGATTGCCCGTCTTCCAAAGGATAGAACGTATCGGTAATTTTGTGGTTATCGCCGCTTAAACCTTGCCAATCAAGCTGATACAGAGCCTCTTCGCTTTTGATGATTTGTTTGGCAGGCAAATAGTAACTAAAGTTAAAATACACGCCGCGCTGATTCATATAATCTTCATAATCATATTGAAACAAAACAATCGGTTTATGAAGCAGGGCAAAGTCCAGCACCAATGATGAATAATCGCTGATCAGAATATCGGCAATTTTCATTAAGTCGGCAATATCGGAATAGGCGGTGCAGTCGATTACATCATCGTATTTTTTGTTCAGATGATTCAGATAGTGCAGTTTTGTGATGATAACGTATTCATTATTCAGGCTTTCAAGCAGGGTTTGCGGGTTAAACGGCAACGCCATGACACCGGCCTTGCGGAAAGTCGGTGCATAGAAAATGATTTTTTTGTTGTGCGGAATGCCCAGCGATGTTTTTAAGAATGTTGAGCCGATGTTTTCGTGTAAGGCGAAATCCAGGCTGTATTGCTTGAGCTGTGCCCAATCCAACGCGCACAAAGCATCTTCGTTATCAGCGGTAAACGGGCGGCGGTGCAGAATCTGCAATTCTTGATAACGTTGTGCGTGATCTTTTGCAAATATTTCATGATCGTAATGGAACAAGGCCACCGGGCGGTTGTATTGGTCGAAAGTGTAAATCAACGGGTTGTAGTCGCTGATGAGAATATCGGCAAGCAACAAAGCGTCGCTGTTATTTAAATCGGCGGTGTAATACACGCCGGCCGGCGGATTGCCGGGGATGGTATTGGTTTGGGAAGCCAATAAAACCAGCAGGCAATAATAATAATCGCTGCCAAAGGTAGCCAACAGGCGCGCGGCGTCAAATGGCAATACCATTTCGCCAGCCTTACGGAATTCAGGCGCATAGAGAATGATTTTGGCGTGTTCGGGCAGGCTGATGCGTTCACGCAATCGTTTCAGGCGGTCTTGATTATCTTCTTGGCGGAACAGTTTGTCGGTTTTGGCACAACCCAATTGTAAGATTTTCCCGTCGTAACGCATGGCGCCGCGCAAGAACACATCGGTATAAAAATCCGACATGGAAATCATGCAGTCATAGGCGAGGTTGTAGCGGATGGCTGTTGCCAGATGTTTGATATCCAAATCGGCAAACATTTTCTTGTAGGGAATACCGTGCCACACCGAAATCCAAGTGTTGGTGTCGGTGATGCGGTAGCCGTAATTCATTGTGCCGGCATCAATCACATAATCAGCAGTAAATTTCAAAAACTCACCGAATGATGAGCCGTTTTTTACCAACGTGTGTGTGCTGCGGTAAACAATATCCTCGCTTAAATGGCGGATGATAATGTAGATGTTGAAATCGTTTTTGTAGTATTCAATGAATGAGTCAATATCCGCCATAACACGGTAATTATAATCAGACGGAATAAGCAGTAGTTTTTTCTTCAGTGTAATACCTAACGAACGGGTTTCACCACTTTGGTTAATACGAGGTACGGTAATTGGTTGGGTAGTTGCCAAAACTGATGAAGCATGATGTGTTTTGCTATTAAGTTGACGATTACATTGCTGCAGTTGGATTTGCCATTGTTGGTTATAAGGCGCAAGAGTAATCGCTTTACTCAGGTAAAATTGTGCTTCGTGGAGATTGCCAAGTTTTAAGTGGCATAAGCCTAGTTTGAAGGTATTTTGGGCGTGTTGAGGCTCAATATCGTAAACACTTTGAAAAATTTCCAAAGCTTGTTGCCATTTTTTTTTGCGGTAAAATATCAAGCCTTTGCGATAGCCGGCCGGTGCGGTAATGTGATAGTAGGAGTTTTTTAAAAATTTCATAAGATATTCAATCCAAATGTTCGCCGTATTCGCGCAACACGCTTAAATAGCGTTCAGGCGGCCTTTTACCTGTATGTAGGGAAAAGGTAATTTTTTTATACAAATAAATCAAAAATTCATCTTGTGAGATGATTTCCATGTTGGGTGTATCTAATGCACTATCAAATGATAATTGCGGTGTGCGCCAATCTCCATAATTTTCAGTAAGATATAGATCGTAATCAGCGGGAATTAGATAATGGCCATTTAAAAATGGCCGGCTAGTTAACTCAAAAGGCGAGTTATGCCATTTGCTTTTTCCGCCTGCGTGCCAATAATCATTTTCTTCACGGTAATGGATGAAAATATCGATCGTAATGCCGTTCACATGGCGAATAACTAAAATATCAGGGCTATAAATAGGTAAAACATAAAAACAGCCACTGCTATAAATTTTATTAGCTAATCCGCTAACTGAATGGGTTTCCCAAATACCTATGTCAATGTCTTTATCATGTCCTAGTAATTTACCTTCACGGATGCAGCCGAGTAAAGTTCCGCTGATAAGAAAGAAATCAATCTGGTGAAGATCAAAAAAATTTTTCAAATCACTGAGCGCCTGTGCTGCTTTTTTATCACTATATTGGCGAGAAGTAGGAGGCTTTGCTGGTTGGGTAGGAGGATTTTGGCAAAGAAGACAATATTGTTTTCGCCAAAAATTTAAAACAAAAGTTGTCTGTTGGGCACGTGTTGCAGCAGTAGATAAATGACAGGATAAATCATAAGAAAGGGGCTTTTTGCCGTAATGATTATGTGCATTCACAAATAATTCGTAAAAACGATCAAAATCAGCTTTTGTTTCTACTAGGTTAGACAAATATTGCCATGTTTTGCCACGTTGACTCTGTTGAAGAAATTTTTTTAATAAATCAAAAGCTTCCTCTTTTTGATTATTTCTATATTTAATTTCTGACAGCAGGTACAGGCCTTCTGCATGGCATGGATACGCTTGGCAAAACCGGAGTACATGATGTTCGGCTTTATCAAGCTTATTTTGTAAAAATAAGCTTTGGGCCAAATATAAATCACCAACATTTATTCCTTGAGCAATCAGTTTTTGGGCATTTTTACGGATATTCCCATGTAAAGGTATGCTGAAATCTTTATGAATGAAATAAAGGTATAAATACCACTTACACGGTATGCGCATGCCTTTGGTGTGTCGGAAAATATTCAATATGATTTTTATTAATGCATATTGCCGGAGATAATTAGTTAAGGAGTAGAATAAAGACATATTTCAAAAGCCGGAATCAGCTATTTTGCCGGATAGAGCTTCTTTTGTTTGCGTGGTAGAAATACCTTCTGTACGAGGTAGGTATACTACTTCACAGTAATCTTTAAGAAAGTCAAATTTTCCAGCCCAGTCATCACCCATGACAAAAATATCAATATTGTTTTCCTGTACATCTTTGATTTTTTGTTCCCAAGATGTTTCAGGGATGACTTTATCGACATATTGAATAGCATTGACGATAAAGGCTCGCTCTGTATAAGGATAAGCGCACACCTTGCCTTTACCTAAATTGAACTCATCAGTAGAGATGGCGACAGTTAAGTGATCGCCTAGAGCTTTTGCTCGCGCTAAAAGGCGAATATGACCATGATGGAGTAAATCGAATGTGCCGTAAGTTAATACTTTTTTCATTTTTTTTTGTTGTCCCGGTAATTAATAGTTTGTTGTTGTATCTATAATAATGGATTACAAACCCAAGTAGATAACATATAATTAGCCAAAACATAATTCTAGTTGATTAGGTTATATTATGGAAGTAAAACAAATATCTTCTTTCATCATTTGTGGTTTGTTGTTTGTTATGGTGACGGCATGCAGCAGTATTCCTTCATCAGGCCCAAGTGCAAAAAAAGTTATCTCGTTAGGCCAACAGTCTGAAACTCAAATTCCTGAAGTGGAGTTGATTGATGTCAATCATGAGGTGGCACAATCGTTGTATAAGGCTCAGGTGAGTCAGTCATTCACTCAGTTTGGTGACGGCTATGCTTCGGCCGGTACGCTGAACGTTGGTGATGTATTGGATATTATGATTTGGGAAGCACCGCCGGCTGTTTTGTTTGGCGGTGGTATTTCGTCGATGGGTTCGGGCAGTGCGCAGCAGACCAAACTGCCGGAGCAGTTGGTCACGGCGCGTGGTACGGTTTCTGTGCCGTTTGTTGGAGATATTTCGGTGGTCGGTAAAACACCGGGACAAGTTCAGGAAATCATCAAAGGCCGTCTGAAAAAAATGGCGAACCAGCCGCAAGTGATGGTGCGTTTGGTGCAGAACAATGCGGCGAATGTGTCGGTTATCCGTGCGGGGAATAGTGTGCGTATGCCGTTGACGGCAGCCGGTGAGCGTGTGTTGGATGCGGTGGCTGCTGTGGGCGGCTCGACGGCAAATGTGCAGGATACCAATGTACAGCTGACACGCGGCAATGTGGTGCGGACTGTTGCCTTGGAAGATTTAGTTGCCAATCCGCGACAGAATATTTTGCTGCGCCGTGGTGATGTGGTGACGATGATTACGAATCCTAATAGCTTTACGTCTATGGGGGCGGTAGGTCGTACGCAGCAAATTAATTTCTCGGTTAAGGGTTTGTCTTTGGCTGAGGCGGTAGGCCGTATGGGTGGTTTGCAAGACCGGCGTTCTGATGCGCGTGGCGTGTTCGTGTTTCGTTATACGCCGTTGGTGGAGTTGCCGGCTGAGCGGCAGGATAAGTGGATTGCACAAGGCTATGGCAGTGAGGCGGAGATTCCGACGGTTTACCGGGTGAATATGGCTGATGCCAATTCTTTATTTTCTATGCAGCGTTTCCCCGTGAAAAATAAAGATGTATTGTATGTATCGAATGCACCTTTGGCTGAAGTGCAGAAATTCTTGTCGTTTGTGTTCTCGCCGGTTATGAGTGGTGCGAACAGTATCAATAATTTAACTAATTAATGTGGGAATAAGTAAGATGTCTGAGCAGCTTCCTGTGGCGGTTGTCGCTGAAACTAAAACCGAGAATAAGAAGCCAAAGAAAAAGGGGTGGTTGAAAAAAGTAAGCCCTTTATTTTGGGTGACGGTGATTATTCCTACTGCGATTTCGTTGGTGTATTTTGGTTTCTTTTCTTCCGAACGCTTTACTTCGCAATCGAGCTTTGTAGTGCGTTCGCCGAAAAGCCAATCTTCGTTGAATGGTTTGGGTGCAATCTTGCAGGGCACAGGTTTTTCCCGTGCTCAGGATGATATTTATACGGTGCAAGAATATATGCGTTCCCGCTCGTCTTTGGACGAGCTGCGCAAAACTTTGCCGGTTCGTGAATTTTACGAAACCAAGGGAGATGTGTTCAGCCGATTCAATGGCTTTGGACTGCGTGGTGAGGAAGAGGCTTTTTATCAATATTATAAAAATAAGCTGAATATCAATTTTGATGCGGTTTCAGGTATTTCCACGTTAAATGTAACGTCATTTGATGCGCTTGAGTCTAAAAAAATCAATGAGGCTTTGTTGAAACAGGGTGAAGCCTTAATTAATCAGCTGAATGATCGGGCGCGCTCTGATACGGTACGCTATGCGGAAGAAGTGGTCAAAACGGCTGAGGAACGCGTGAAGGAGACTTCTCAGAATCTGACTGATTACCGTATTTCAAATGGTGTTTTTGATTTGAAAGCACAATCAGAAGTGCAGATGGGTTTGGTGTCTAAGTTGCAAGATGAGTTGATTGTGATCCAAACCCAGCTTGACCAGGTGAAAGCGGTTACACCGGAAAATCCGCAAATTCCAGGTTTGCAAGCCCGTGAAAAAAGTTTGCGTAAGGAAATTGCCCAGCAATTAAGGGCAATTTCGGGTGGTGGGCGGTCTTCATTGTCAAATCAAGCCGCAGATTATCAGCGTGTATATTTAGAAAATCAGTTGGCAGAGCAGCAATTGACCGCTGCTATGACCTCTTTGGAGAGTGCCAAGGCTGAGGCTGACCGACAGCAGCTTTATTTGGAAGTAATCTCGCAACCGAGTCTGCCGGATTTGGCGCATGAACCTAAACGTTTATACAACATTGTCGCCACTCTGATTATCGGTTTGATGGCTTATGGTATTTTGAGCCTGTTGACTGCCAGCATTCGTGAGCATAAAAACTAATGAAAGCGTTGCATAAAACATCATTTTTGGAATCTTTGGCGATTCAAAGGCGTGTGATTGGCGCACTTTTGATGCGGGAGATCATCACCCGCTACGGTCGCAACAATATCGGCTTTTTATGGTTGTTTGTCGAACCGTTGCTGATGACATTGTTTATTGTCTTGATGTGGAAATTTTTAAGGGCAGAACAATATTCGACTTTAAATATTGTGGCATTTGCGATTACCGGCTATCCGATGATGATGATGTGGCGTAATGCCTCTAATCGGGCAATAGGTGCTATTTCTTCAAATGCCAGCTTGCTTTATCACCGTAATGTCCGGGTGCTCGATACCATCTTGGCGCGCATGATTTTGGAAATTGCCGGTGCAACCATTGCGCAAATTGTGATTATGGCCGTATTGATTGCTATCCGTTGGATTGAAATGCCGGCTGATATTTTCTATATGCTGGTGGCTTGGCTATTGATGGCGTTTTTTGCCATCGGCTTGGGTTTGGTGATTTGTTCGATTGCCTTCAATTTCGAGCCATTCGGTAAAATTTGGGGAACATTGAGCTTTGTTATGATGCCGTTATCGGGCGCATTCTTTTTTATCCATAATTTACCACAACAAGTGCAAGAATATGCATTAATGATACCGATGATGCATGGTACAGAAATGTTTCGTGCGGGATACTTTGGCAGTGATGTGATTACCTATGAAAATTCCTGGTATATCGTTTTGTGCAATTTGGTCTTGTTGCTGCTTGGCTTGGCCATGGTCAGTAAATTCAGTAAAGGGGTCGAGCCACAATGATTTCGGTTGAACATGTTTCCAAGCAGTATCAGATGCGTGGTGGTATGCGGACTGTATTGGACGATATTAACTTTTCACTGCAAAAAGGTGAGAAAATCGGTATTTTGGGCCGAAACGGTGCCGGCAAATCGACTCTGATCCGTTTGATTAGCGGTGTCGAGCCGCCAACTTCGGGCGAAATCAAGCGAACCATGAGCATTTCTTGGCCGCTGGCGTTTTCCGGTGCCTTCCAAGGAAGCCTGACCGGGATGGATAATCTGCGTTTTATCTGCCGGATTTATAATGTCGATATCGATTATGTGAAAGTGTTTACGGAAGAATTTTCGGAGCTGGGGCAATATTTGTATGAGCCGGTGAAACGCTATTCTTCAGGTATGAAAGCGCGTTTGGCTTTTGCGCTGTCGTTGGCGGTGGAGTTTGACTGTTACCTGATTGACGAAGTGATTGCGGTGGGCGACTCACGTTTTGCAGCTAAATGTAAATATGAGCTGTTTGAAAAACGCCAAGACCGTTCGATTATTTTGGTGTCGCACAGTCACAGCGCGATGAAACAGTATTGTGATAATGCCATGGTATTGGAAGCGGGGAAGTTGTACCAATTTGATAATATGGATGAAGCTTATCAATATTATAATGCTTCGGTATGATGTTATTTGAATTGAAGGCCGTCTGAATATTTCAGACGGCCTTCAATTTTGTTGAGTAAATTAAAAACAGGCTTCTCGAAAAAGTAACCCCTGTTTTGATTTTAGAATTTAGTGAATGGTAAAGCCACGCAGATATTGGGTCCGCTCACGGGTCATACGGGTGTCACATTGCAGTTGCAGATACTCGGCTTGAGCCGGATTATCAGCAGGGGTAGCGGCTTGTAGGCAATTTTGTGATTTGCTTTGAATCCAGCTGCGTTGTTCATCCAAAATACCTTGCTGTACGCTGCGTTCCATATTGTTCCATACGCCGTTGATTTCGGCTTCTGCTTGACGGTTTTGCGCGCGTGCACTCTCTAAGTCACTCATCGAGAATGATGAATTTTGAGAAGATAAGTCTGAATTCGGACTGATGATCTCAGTATGTGAATCCAAACCGATTAAATCTTGCGGTATGCCGTCTGACTGGCTGGCGGCATTGTTTTCCAAAATATCTTCTGGATCGGCTTCTGGCGGTTCATTGAAGGCTTGGGTCGTACTCAGGCGAATGGCTTCTTCTTTAGTCACTGCTTGACCGTCAATCATGACAATGCTTTTTACGCCGTATGGCAATAGGGCGGCGGATAAGGTTTGCGCAGTTGAGGTCACGACATTGTCTTCCAAGCTCACCCCGTCGGTTTTGCTCGGTGTGTAGCGGATGGTGGTGGTGAAGCTGTTGCCTGAATAGCTCAGATTACTGCCCATGATTTTTTGCTTGATGATTTCGCCTACGCTGCTGCTGCCGTAAATCAACGGGCTGTTGGTGGCGGCGCTGTTGGCAATATCGGTTGGGATGATGATACGCAAACCGGCGCTACAGAGGGTTTTATTGCCTTCACGCACGGTTTGGGCATCTTCTAAGGTGATATCGAGTAGGGAGCCTGCGGCAATGATTTTATCGGCATCAACAAATTGCCGGCTGTCATTGCGGGCAAACGCACGCGCTTCTTGTTTGATGATGTCTTGGATATTGTTACGGATGTTTTGCACCACGGTAGGGTCGCTACAGGCTAATTCGGTGGTGGTATTCTGCTTGTTTGACTCATCGCCGCAAGCAGCTAACAAACCGGTGGCGAGCGTTAAAGCCAGCAGTCTTCGATACATAATGTTCTCCTTAACGGTGTTGCCGTATTGAAGTAAAGACGGCAATACGCATTTTTGATGTTTCAGACGGCATCATAACAAAAGCACTTGTAACAAGTAAGATGTTGCAAGTGCTTTTTCGTTCATTAACTGATTATTTGAGGAAGTTTAAGAAGCCCGACAAAATAATCACATTGATGATATCGACAAAAAATGCGCCGACCATCGGTACAATCAAGAATGCTTTGTGTGACGAACCAAAGGTTTGGGTAATCGATTGCATATTGGCAACCGCAGTCGGCGTTGCCCCCAAGCCGAAACCGCAGTGGCCGGCAGACAATACGGCCGCATCGTAGTCGCGACCCATTACCATGTAGGTTACGAAGGTTGCATACAGAATCATCACCACCACTTGAACGGCCAAAATAATCGCCACCGGGCCGGCCATACCGGTCAATTCCCACAGTTTCAAGTTCAACAACGCCATGGCCAAGAATAACGACAGCGAGGCATTACCGAATACGTCAATCGCACGGTCAAACATGTTGATTTTGAATGCACTGGTCAAGACATTACGCAGAATCACGCCGAAGAACAAACACCATACAAATTTCGGCAAATCAATCAAATATTGTTTGTCGTAGCTGTCCATGATTTCAGCGAAAGCCAGGCACGCGGCAAACATTGCCAGTGTTTCCACAGCATTGTCTGCGGTAATCAGACGTTGGCGGTGCGCTTTTTCAAAGATGTCATCGTTGTTGTCGTTGGTGTTTTCGTTTGAGATTTCTTCAGGGGAAATCGGTTTGCGGCCTTGGCGGTTAATCAGGCGGCGGGCTACCGGGCCACCAATCAAACCACCGAATACCAAGCCAAATGTAGCGGCAGCCATACCCAAAGTGGTTGCGCCCATTACACCATATTCTTTCTCAAAAGTCGGTCCCCAAGCACCTGCGGTACCGTGACCACCGGTCAAGGTTACCGAGCCGGTCATCAGGCCGATCAGCGGATCCAAGCCTAATATGGTGGCCAAACCGACACCCACAGCGTTTTGTACCACAATAAAAAAGCCTACGACCAAAGTAAAAATCACCAATAGCAAACCACCGGCTTTCAAACGTGAGAAATCTGCACTCAGGCCGATAGAGGCAAAGAAAATCAGCATGAAGGCATCTTGCAAAGGTTTTTCAAATTTGAAGCTGACGCCGTACATTTGGTGCAAAATAAATAATACCAAAGCGGCAATCAAGCCACCGGCAACCGGCTCAGGGATGTTGAAATCGCGCAGAATGCGGATTTTTTTCACTAAAAGTTTACCCAAAAGCAGCACCAAGGTTGCCGCAATCAGCGTGTAATAGCTGTTAAATGCCCATTCCATAATAGTTTCTCGCTATAAAAAAAGGGGTTATGAAAGATGATTGACGATATTATGGGATTCGTTAAAGTTTGTCAAAGAGCAAAGCCTATTTTAATCGTATATTTACATTTTGAGTGTTAATGAATATTGATAAGGCCGTCTGAAAAAAATATTAAAACGACATGGCTTAGAAATGAAGAGTCAGGGGGGTTTGGATGATTCATCAATCAACTTGGTTGCTGTGCCGGAATGGGAGGTATACGATGAACCGCTATGACAATTTAAGTGAATGAAAAAAGTGTTTCACATGTTCTAAAAACGTTCCAAACCACTGCCGTTAGGTAAGTTTATGTATGCAGGCTATTAAGGTTTGTGATATATAGTCTATGGGTTACATGCAATTACAAATCAATAAGGAGCAACGCATGAGTGCATCTTTACTCTTGATCATAGGCTTGGCTTTAATGGCCTGCGGTTATTTTTTCTATTCGAAATTCATTTCACAAAAGATCTTCAAGCTGGATGACAACTTCGTTACTCCGGCGCATGAAATTAACGACGGTGTAGACTATGTGCCGACCAACAAATATGTTTTATGGGGTCACCATTTTACGTCGGTAGCAGGGGCGGCACCGATTGTAGGCCCTGCGATTGCCGTGTTTTGGGGATGGCTGCCGGCATTTGTGTGGGTGGTGTTGGGCACCATCTTTATGGCCGGTGTGCACGATATGGCGGCGGTGTGGGCGAGTGTACGCAATAAAGGCCAGTCAATCGGCACCATTGCCGGCTCGGCGGTGAACGCGCGTACCCGCAGCCTGTTTATGATTGTGATTTTCCTGCTGTTGCTGATGGTGAATGCCGTGTTTGCCGTGGTGATCGCGGGCATGATGATTAAAACACCGTCTTCTGTGTTGCCGGTATGGGGTGCACTGGTGGTGGCTTTTGTTATCGGACAATGTATCTACCGCTTTAAAATGAACCTGTTGTGGGTATCAGTTATCGGGGTAGTGGCCTTGTACGCCTTGATTTACTTAGGCCCAATATTCCCGATTGTGTTGCCGGAAACCATGTTCGGCTTGCCGGCCAATGCGGTATGGATTATTTTGCTGTTTGTTTACGCAGCGATTGCGTCGTTGCTGCCGGTATGGATGCTGTTGCAACCGCGTGACTACATCAACGGCCTGCAATTGTTTGTCGGTTTGTTTGTGATGTATGCCGCCATTTTCTTAGTGAGCCCGGATGTGGTCGCACCTGCTTTGAATGAAAACGTACCGGCCGGCACTCCGCCGATTATGCCGCTTTTGTTTGTGACCATTGCATGTGGCGCGATTTCAGGCTTTCATGGTTTGGTATCGAGTGGTACGACCTCTAAACAAATCAATCGCGAACCGGATGTGCGCTTTGTCGGCTACTTCGGTGCGATGGGCGAAGGTATGTTGGCCTTAGCCGCAATTTTGGCCGCTACCGCCGGTTTTGCCACTTTGGGTGACTGGGAAGCGGTGTATACCAAATTCGGTGCGGGCGGTATTGGCGCGTTTATCGACGGTGGCGCAGCGATTATGCACGAAGGCGTTGGTTTATCGCCTGAGTTGTCTGCCACCATGTTGACCGTAATGGCGGCTCTGTTTGCCGGCACCACCATGGATACAGGCGTTCGCTTGCAGCGCTATATTTTCCAAGAGTGGGGCGACATTTACCAAATCCAATCCTTCCGCAAAGGCTGGGTGGCAACATTATTGGCTGTCGGTACTTGTGCGCTGTTGTCATTTGGTGCGGGTGGTTTGAAAGGCGACGGCGGTATGCTGATTTGGCCTTTGTTCGGTACCACCAACCAATTGATGGCCGGTTTGACCTTGCTGGTGGTGACTGTGGTGTTGATGAAAGCCGGCCGCAAAGTGTGGTTTACACTGATTCCGATGGTCTTCTTGCTGATTATGAGTATTTTGGCCTTGGTGTTGCAGCTGAAAACCTTCTACGATCAATCCAACTGGCTGCTGGTCGTATTGGATGTGGTGATTCTGATTTGCTCGATTTTGGTGTCGCTGGAGTGCGTTTCCGTGCTCAAACGCGAATGGCCTAAGCGCAAAGGTGCATAATGAACTGGCATGAAAAATGGCAGGCGTTTGCCGAGGGGTTGCAGGAGTTTTACCATGCGCCTTACCGGCAAACGCTCACTCGGGCGTATCGTGACGAACAGGATTTGTTTATGCTGATGATTTTTGCAGAAAGCCTGGGCATACCCAATCCGATGACGTTTTACACGCTCGAGCTGCAGCCCCTGCTGTTGGAAGAATTCCACGATTGGCACTTGCGCATGGGCATGCCGCATTCACCTTTAGATCGATTCGGATGCTGTTAATGGATACATTATTGCAACAAGCGGCGGCAACGCCGCTTTTATTTGTCGGCGGTAAAGGCGGGGTTGGTAAAACCACCCATGCCGCCGCCTTGGCCACACGCTTGGCGAAAATCGGCAAAAAAGTGCTGCTGGTTTCCACCGATCCGGCGCATAGTTTGGGCGATGTGCTGCAATACACACTCTCGGGCACCATCCGCCCATTGACGGACAACTTGGCCGCGTTGGAATTCAATCCGCACCAAATCGCCGACAAACATTACGCCCAAGTCAGCGAATTGTTGGCGGGCTACACCAAGCCCGAGCTGGTCGAGAAAATGCGCCAGCATATCGAAGCGGCCAAAAGTTCGCCCGGCGCGGAAGAAGCCGCGATACTCGAAGCCTTGTGCAAATACATCACCCATCACAAAATCATGGGCTATGAACACGTCGTGTTCGACACTGCCCCCACCGGCCACACCCTGCGTTTGCTCGAATTGCCGCAAATGATGGCCGCATGGACGGATGCTTTGCTGTCACAACAAGGGCGGCAGCAGAAACTGCGCGATGCCGCTTTACCGTTTTGGCAGAAAACCCGGCGGGAAAATACCCTGCTGAGTGAATCGCGCAACCAACGCTGGGACAAAGCCCTAGAAACCTTGGAAAAGCGCCGCCAATTGTTTGCCGATGCCGGGCAATTGCTCGCCGATCCTGCTTATACGTCCATCATTTTGGTGATGATCCCTGAAATGCTGCCACTGGCCGAAACCCGCCGCGCATTGGCGCAACTGCATCATTTCAAACTGCCGTGCAGCCACATCATCGTCAACCAAATCATGCCGCAATCTCAAGCCGACAATGATTTTTGGCAGCAGCGCTATCAGCGGCAGCAAGACATCTTGCAGCAAATCCGCCGCGATTTCAGTCAAGTCAACCTGCATCATTATGCTTTGCAATCCAATGACGTTCGCGGGCTGGATGCCTTATCCGAATTCGGCAGTAAGGGGCGCATGAATGAAGAGTGTTTATAAAACCGATTAAAATCAAAAGGCCGTCTGAAACAATATTGTTTCAGACGGCCTTTTCTTGCCACAACATGATTGCTGTTCAATCCGACAGCAAACCCAGCTCCATAAAAAACGCCCGATAAGCCGCCGCTTTCTTTTCCAGCGCCAACGGATAAGCCCGCGAAGACGAAGGCAGACGATACAACCGCAGCGCGCGTTTTGCAAAACACGTTTCCACACACGCCCCGATTTTCGGCTTTGGCGTTTCAGACGGCATCAAAGACAACAAAGTATCCGTCGCCAATTCGCCCGTGGTCATGATGGTATCGCACAGAGGCATGCGTTCAAGCAAAGCCGCCAAATCCACCGGCTCAACGACCTGCAAAAACTTATCCGACGCATTCTCCTGCAAACGCCGCACCCGATACGCCGTATCGTAAACCGCAATTCCCTTGTTTTCCAAAAACGAACGAATCAATGTTTCTTTAAACCGCTTCCCATCTGCGCCTGCATCGATGAAGTAATCCGCATCATCAAAAAACACCAGCCCGAAAATCCGCCACATATCATTTTGAAAATTCGGATAATAAAAATCCATTTTCCAACGCGTACGCGGCGGTGGGAAAGAGCCGAGCATCACCAGCTTGGCA
This sequence comes from Neisseria weixii, assembly GCF_042658245.1. Lineage (NCBI taxonomy): Bacteria > Pseudomonadati > Pseudomonadota > Betaproteobacteria > Neisseriales > Neisseriaceae > Neisseria > Neisseria weixii. Next base: position 49,307 of record NZ_JBHSPY010000008.1, on the reverse strand, counting down.
TGGGGCGGGGTAAACGGGGGCAAGGGGTGGGTTTCGGTAGCTTTCATATCTGGCAGAAATGATTATTCGTGTGGCAATCCCAACCATTTTAAGGGTATTTCATTAAATAAGTAATGGCAGTTCATAGAGTGAATATAGTCCAGTGTATCCTTATAAGAAGGTGACTTAAACCAATCGTTCAATACATAAACATATTCAACTTTCCAACCTAATTGATGAACTAGTTTTGTATATTGCTTGCGTTTAAAATCACAGGTTTGCAATTTTTCATCATCAGAACCGGGAACATGTTGAAACTTAACCTCAATGATAAATAAAGTATCTCGAATAATGATAAATAATGCGTTATCAGGTTCTAGTTGTTTGGAAAGATGATTTCTCCAGTCAATGTTATATGGCTCCTTAGACAGAAACCTATATAGCTCTCTCTTCTTAAAACAATATGCTAACAATTCACCATTGAATAAAATCTGATAGCCGTAACGCTCTATTCCTGTATCTCTTAATTCATAGCCTTCTATTGCTTCAAAAAGTTTGCCTCAAATCGGTTCGAGTTTCAAAATGTAATCCTGTAATAGTATTTCCACCACCGATGCCGCCTTTAATCATATATTTTCCATCCTTTTTTGCGCCAATTCAAAAAACTCTTTTTCCATCTCGCAGCCGCAAAATTTCCGTTTGTTTTGCAAAGCAGCTACGCCTGTTGTGCCACTACCCATAAATGGGTCAAAAACCAAATCGCCGATATTAGAGGCTGCCTGAATACACCTTTCCAATAAAGCCAGCAGTTTTTGCGTCGGGTGTTTGCCAAAGCGTTTTTCTTCTTTACTCGGTGGAGCAATCTGCCAAACGTTTTTCATCTGCTTGCCGCTATTTTGCGTTTTCATCGTTGCATAATTAAACGTATGCTTGGCTTCTTGTTTTTCTTTGCCCACAACAGCGTTTCGGTGGAGTGAGTAAAAAAACGGCACGACAAATTGGGCGGCGGATTGGGCTTTTCCCATGTAATGTTATTCAAAATATGATAGCCGATTGTTTGCATTAAATAGCCGATCAAATAAATATTGTGATACGTGCCGCAAACCCAAATGGTGCCGTTTGGTTTCAGTAGTGCATAACACAACCGCAACCATTCTTCGTAAAACTCTAAATCGCCAGCCAATCCTTTCGATTTATCCCAACCACCTTTATTTACAGAAACCATTTTGCCGTTTTGACAAGTAAAGCCGTCATTAGAAAGAAAATATGGTGGATCGGCAAAAATCATATCAAAACAGCCATTAGGATGTTTATCCAAAATACGGCGCATCACAGTCAATGCGTTTTCATTGTAAATAACCATGCCATCTGAAGCCTGTTTTTTCATAGAGACATGGTAAACCGCTGCTTCTTCTTTTAAGACATTAAAATCATTCACCATAGATTGCCAACAATTCGCCCACTTTTTGTCTACTGCTGCCTTTCGCTGCAATATTGCGCTGAACTTGAACAGTCTCTAAGCGTGCTTCTTTATACAATTTACGGGTAAAAACCGTGTCATGATTGGAAATCAACACACCTTTTGATTGTTCTGAAACCTGTTTGGCTCTTTCTGCCAAACGGTTTTGATTATCCAAACCAAAGCTACCTTTTGCGTAGGAAGTAAATGAAGCAGTTTCACTTAGCGGCACATAAGGCGGATCGCAATACACCACGTCATCATTACTTGCTAATGTTAAGGCCGTCTGAAAATCTCCACATATCAATTCAATACGGTCGGATTTCGTAATAAAACCCTGCATTTCCGATTCAGGAAAGTACGGTACAGCATAGCGGCCAAATGGTACATTAAATGCCCCTTTGCTATTGTAACGACATAAGCCGTTGAATGCATGTCGGTTTAAATAGATAAATAAGGCAGCACGTTCAAACGTTTCCTGGCATTAAACCGTTCTCGCAATTCGTAAAAAAGGACTTCCTGATTATTTTCAGGAATAAAAAATGATTTGGCATAATCAATGAATCCTTGTTTTTCTTTTTTTAGAGTTTGATAGAGACCGATTAAATCGGTATTGGTATCGTTGAGCAAATACGCGTCAAACTCCAAGGCCAATGACAGCGCAGCCGATCCCGCAAACGGTTCAATCAAACGTTTACGAGATTGGCTCGGTAAATTAGCTGCAATAAATGGGGCAAGTTTGAACTTACCACCTGCCCACTTGAGGAAAGGTTTGTTAGTGTCCATTTGAAAATTTCTGATTTCCTTCTCTCCAGCCAAGATCGTATGCTGCTTGTGCAGATTTATGCCTTACTGTTCCTGCCTGACTATAAGGTAAATTTAACGACTCTAAAGAGCGCTTTTTATGATCCAATCCGTCAGAAAAACCTTCTTCATAAGCACAAGCTGCACAAAGATGTCTTCCTTGCTCAGGACTTTGGCTTTCTGGAAGATTCTTAAAAGATTAGGCATAGCGATGTTCTTTTTTACAAATTGATGACATTACAGATCTCCTTAATAAATAATTACTCTTACACGGGCTCTATTCTACCGTTTCAACCGCGCAAACGCATCCGCCATCGCGGTATTGCCCACAACTTTTTCACGCGGATTGCGTGGATTGCCGTTGGAACGCGCCTTACCGCTGCCCGATTGGTTTTCAGACGGCCTGTCGCTGTGTTTGGCCTGCGTGCCGGGTTCGTCATCCAAACGCATGGTCAGCGCGATGCGTTTTCTCGCGGCGTCCACTTCCAGCACTTTGACTTTGACCACGTCGCCGGCTTTGACGACTTCGCGCGGATCTTGTACGAAACGATCGGCGAGCGCGGAGATGTGCACGAGTCCGTCCTGGTGGACGCCGATGTCCACGAATGCGCCGAAGTTGGCGACGTTGGAGACGACGCCTTCCAGTATCATGCCTGTCTGTAAATCGCTGATTTCGTTGATGCCTTCGGCAAAGGAGGCCGTCTGAAATTCGCCGCGCGGGTCGCGGCCGGGTTTTTCCAGTTCGGCGAGGATGTCCATGATGGTGGGCAGGCCGAATTGGTCGGTGGTGTAGGCGGCGGGTTTGATTTGGCGGATTTTGTCGCGGTTGCCGATGAGGTCGACGGCGCTGATGTGCAGGTCGTCGAGCATTTTGGCGACGACGGGATAGGCTTCGGGGTGCACGGCACTGGCGTCCAGCGGTTCTTTGCCGCCGTTGATGCGCAAAAAGCCTGCGGCTTGCTCGAAGGTTTTTTCGCCCAAGCGTGGTACTTTTAAGAGTTTTTTGCGGCTGTCGAACGCGCCGTGTTCGTCGCGGTAGGCGACGATATTGTGCGCCAGCGTTTGGTTGAGGCCGGAAATTCGTGCCAACAGCGGCGCGGAGGCGGTATTCACATCCACCCCCACGGCGTTGACGCAGTCTTCCACCACGGCATCGAGCGATTTGGCCAGTTGCGATTGGTTGACGTCGTGCTGGTATTGGCCGACGCCGATGGATTTGGGGTCGATTTTCACCAACTCGGCCAGCGGGTCTTGCAGGCGGCGGGCGATGGATACGGCGCCGCGCAGGGAAACGTCGAGTTCGGGGAATTCTTTGGCGGCCAACTCGCTGGCGGAATAAATCGACGCGCCGGCTTCGGAGACGACGATTTTATGCAAACCCATTTCCGGCATGGCTTTCACCAAATCGCCCGCCAGCTTGTCGGTTTCGCGGCTGGCGGTGCCGTTGCCGATGGCAATCAGCTTCACGCCGTGTTTTTTAATCAAACCGGCAAGCGTGGCCAACATATTGTTTTCTTGGTGCAAATACACAATCACCGTGTCCAATAGTTTGCCCGTATCGCTCACCACCGCGCATTTCACACCGTTGCGGTAGCCGGGATCCAGCCCCAAGGTGGTCAGACGGCCGGCGGGGGCGGCCAGCAGCAGGTCTTTGAGGTTGCGGGCGAACACGGTGATGGCGTCGGTGTCGGCGTTTTCTTTCAGACGGCCTAAGGCTTCTAATTCGAGCGACAGGAAGATTTTGGCGCGCCAAGTCAGGCGCACGGTGTCGCGCAGCCATTTGTGGCCGTCTGAAACGTGGAAATGTTGGGCGATTAATGTTTCGTATTCAGAGGCTTGGGTAATCGGCGTGTCATCGGGCTGGTATTTCAGCGCGATGGACAACACGCCTTCGTTGCGGCCGCGTAAAACGGCCAGCGCGCGGTGGCTCGGCATGGTGCGCACGGCTTCGCGGTGGTCGAAATAATCTTTGAATTTTTCGCCTTCGCTTTCTTTGCCGTCCATCACTTGGGCGTGGATTTCGGCTTCATTCCACAATTTTTCACGCAAACGGCCGATGAGTTCGGCATCTTCGGCGAATTGTTCCATCAAAATCGCGCGTGTGCCGTCGAGCGCGGCTTTGGTGTCGGCGATGTCGTCTTTGACAAATGGCGCGGCGGCGGCTTCCACGTCTTGCGGCTGTTCGTTCAACAATAAATCGGCCAGCGGTTGCAAACCTTGCCCGCGGGCGGTTTGCGCTTTGGTGCGGCGTTTGGGTTTGTAGGGTAGGTATAAATCTTCCAGCGCGGTTTTGTTGTCGCAGGCCTCGATTTGCCCGCGCAGGCCGTCTGAAAGTTTGCCTTGTTCTTCAATACTTTTTAACACGGTTTCTTTACGCGCTTCGAGTTCGCGCAGGTATTGCAGACGCTCGGCCAGCGTGCGCAATTGCGTGTCGTCCAAGCCGCCGGTCGCTTCTTTGCGGTAACGCGCGATAAACGGCACGGTGGCGCCTTCGTCGAGCATGGCGGCGGTGGCGGTGATTTGGGCGGCGGTGGCGGAGAGTTCTTGAGCGAGGATTTGGATGATGTTCATGGTGGGTAGTTGGGGCAAAAGGCCGTCTGAAAAAAAAGATTGATTATAGCGGATATGAAGCGAAAAGGCCGTCTGAAACTATGAACTGCACCCCAAAAGTCGGACACCCCGCCAACTTTAAAAGGTGCAGTTTTCTTATGTCCAAATATAATCCTACACTTCAAATACCGAGCCGTACTCCATTATCACCAAGTGCACAGCTGACAGCGCACCGCAGAGCATTTCAACGTCCCGACCAAGGTGTGCTTTACCGCACCGAGGCTTATCGGGCGAAACCGGCTGAGAAAGGGATTGTGCAAAGTATGTCGCGCAAAGGCACGTTGGGACAATGCGCCGATGGAGCGTTTCTTCGGTACATTAAAAGAAGAGAGCTTCTATCAGGAAGAGGCGTTATCGGTACTACAATCATGAACGGATTAGTTTAAACTTAAAAAAGCTGAGTCCTGTGGCTTACAGAATCCAGCTTGAAAAGGCTGTTTGAGAAAGATTTTTAACTTGTCCAAGAATTGGGGGCAGTTCATAGTTTCAGACGGCCTTTGAAACCAACACTTAAAACACAAATTTATTCAACACCGCCGCCAGGCAAAACAGTGCGGAAACCGCCATGCCGACTTTTAAAAACGACCAAGTACGTGATACGGCTTCATCGGTGATGGCTGCCTCGATGTCGTCTTCCACCGCAATTTCAGGGTAGCGCACATCGTTACTGCCGACATACCAGCCGCCGTCATCGCCGACTACTTTGGCCGATGGAAACGCTTGTGCGATTTCAATCATGCGTTCTAAAAAGGCATCGCTCGGATTTTTCACGCGTAATTCGCCACCACCGTATTCCATAATGTTTTCTTTGAAATCGCAATGGTAGAAAAAATCGAAAATGCCGTGGCGGTCTTTGCGGATTTTGAAGCCGAATTGTTCGGTTAAGATTTGGCTGACCTTGTCGAAATTCTGCAAATCTGAAAAAGCGGCAGCCACATCAGCCTTATCACTGATGAATACCAGTTGGTTCATGTTTTCTTTCCCGTAATAATTTAAATTTTATGACGATATTAAATCACGGTTTATTGCGTCAGTAAACCGTATATCTGATATTTAATACCGTTTATCAAATTTTTTAACACTGATATAATGGCAGCAGTTGAATGAAAAGGCCGTCTGAAATGACTTTAGAACAATGGTTGCGCCAATCTGCGCTGCCGAAAAACGAAGCGCGCATGTTGCTGCAATACATCACGGGCTACTCGCGCGTGCAGTTGGTTACGCAGGGCGATGCCGAAATGCCGTCTGAAACCGCAGCAAAATTGGAGGCAGTGGCACAACGTCGTCTGGACGGCGAGCCGATGGCCTATATTTTGGGTGAACGCGAATTTTACGGGCGCATGTTTATGGTTAATCCGCATGTGTTGATTCCGCGCCACGAGACCGAACATTTGGTCGAAGCGGTAATGGCACATTTGCCGCAAGGCGGCAAGGTGTGGGACTTGGGCACCGGTAGCGGCGCGATTGCCGTCACCATCGCACTTGAGCGGCCGGATGCAGAGGTGCGCGCTTCCGACATCAGTAGCGGCGCATTGCAAACCGCACAAAGTAATGCACAGTATTTGGAGGCAGCGGTAGAGTTTTCGTTAGGCTCGTGGTTTGACGTGGACAGGCCGTCTGAACCGTATAGCTATGATGTGATTGTGTCGAACCCGCCTTACATCGAAGCAGAAGACGAACATTTGCAGCAAGGCGATTTGCGTTTCGAGCCGCCGGCAGCGCTGACCGATTTTTCAGACGGACTAAGCTGTATCCGCGAATTGGCGGCCGGTGCGCCGCAGTATTTGAAAAACGGCGGCTGGTTGCTGTTGGAACACGGCTATAATCAAGGCCGGGCGGCACGGGAAATTTTGAAGGCGAACGGATTTGTGAAAATAAATACTTTACAAGATTTGGCCGGACTTGACCGCATTACTTCAGGCCAATGGTCTGCCTGATTTCAGACGGCATGAAATCAAGACAGGCCGTCTGAAAGTCACATCAAGTAAATATTTCCAGTTGGCACGGTTTACCGAGACTTACCTGCTTTTGCCCAATCTATAAGAACGAATCGGTCAAGAATGGGCATAATAGGCATACATTCACTGTAGTATGTGTGATGAAAAATGACCGAGCAGAAGGAGGCCTGACATGACTTCATACAAAAAATATTGTGCCGTAGCACTGATGTCGGCGGCATTGGTGTTGCCGAGTACCGCCGTACACGCGCGCGGTACGTCGAATCAAACCAAAGCCACTATTGTCGGTGCAGCGGCCGGTGCGGTGTTGACCGGAGCCTTGGGCGGCGACGGCCAAAGTATGTTGCTCGGCGCAGCAGCAGGAGGCTTGGCCGGTAACGCTTATGCCTACCACAACAAAAAAATGGAACAGAAAGAAAGCCGCGGCTACCGCCATTACAAAGTGTCGGATAAGAAATACAAGAAACACAAAAAATATGCCAAATACCGCCGCCATCACCGCGATTGGGATTAATGATCGGACAATTGATACGGTGTTAATAAACCGAACATCAATTGCCAAACAAAGGCCGTCTGAAATTTCAGACGGCCTTTGTTATCTTGGCATTTTATTGCCTTATCTGTTATGCCGATGTAAATTTATGTTATGATAACATTTCCTTTTTGATGTTCCATCAAGAAGCTGTTTCTTTACGACAAAAACGGAGAAAAGGCATGAATGCCGTTGTAATTGCAGTAGTGGTGATGCTGGCCTTGTCGCTGGCCAGGGTGCACGTGGTACTGAGTTTGGTGATTGGCGCTTTTACCGGTGGTTTGCTTGCCGGTATGCCGTTGGCTGATTTGAAAGATGCCGCCGGTGCGGTGTCGCAAGAGGGTATTATTACCGTGTTCCAAAACGGTTTGGCCGGCGGTGCGAAAATTGCGCTGTCGTATGCCATGCTGGGCGCTTTTGCGATGGCGATTACCCATTCGGGTCTGCCGCAGCAATTGGCCGGTGCCGTGGTGCGTAAGTTGAATAACGGCGGTGTGCCGGATCAGGTCAACCGCAGCGGCAACCCGGTTAAATGGGCATTGCTGCTAGTATTGCTGGTGATGGGGATTATGAGTCAGAACGTGGTGCCGATTCATATTGCGTTTATCCCGATGATTGTGCCGCCGCTGCTTTTGGTGTTCAACCGCCTGCAGCTTGACCGTCGTCTGCTGGCCTGCGTATTGACGTTCGGTTTGGTCACGACGTATATGTTCCTGCCGTATGGTTTCGGCGCGATTTTCTTGAACGAAATTCTGCTGAGCAATATTAAATCTGCCGGCTTGAACACCGACGGTTTGAACGTGATGCAGGCGATGGCGATTCCGGCATTGGGCATGGTCAGCGGCTTGGTATTGGCGTTTGTCCACTACCGCAAACCGCGCGTATATCAAAACAGCCAAATCGACACCGATAACAACGATGCCAGCACCAAACAGCCTGAGCCGTCGTCTTACCGCAGCTTGGTAGCTGCCGTGGCGATTGCCGTGTGTTTCGCCATTCAGTTGATTTATGACGATGCCTTGCTGTTGGGCGCGATGCTGGGCTTTGCTGTATTCATGACCTTGGGCGTGGTAAAACGCAGCGATGCCAATGATGTGTTCGGCGCGGGTATTAAAATGATGGCGATGATCGGCTTTGTGATGATTGCCGCACAAGGATTTGCTGCCGTGATGAAAGCAACCGGCGACATTCAGCCGCTGGTCGACGGCAGCATGACCGCGTTCGGCGGCAGCAAAGGCATGGCCGCATTCACCATGCTCTTGGTCGGCTTGCTGGTCACAATGGGTATCGGTTCATCGTTTTCAACCCTGCCGATTATTACCGCGATTTATGTGCCCCTGTGCATGAGCTTGGGTTTTTCGCCGCTGGCTACCATTGCCTTGATTGGTACCGCCGGTGCGCTGGGCGATGCCGGTTCGCCTGCGTCGGATTCCACACTCGGCCCGACCATGGGCTTAAATGTAGACGGGCAACATGACCATATCCGTGATTCTGTGGTGCCAACCTTTATCCACTACAATATCCCGCTGATGATTGCCGGCTGGATTGCTGCCATGGTGTTGTGATGGAAGATTTGGAAAACCGTATCATCGAGCTGGAAATTCAGACTGCCTTGCAAGACGATCTGATGGCCAGCTTGAGCGATACCATCGCCAAAATGCAGCAAACGCTGGATTTGCAGCAGGCGCAAATGCGGGTGCTGTATCAGAAAATGCAGGATAAGGGGGCGAATGGCGAGCGCGAGGCATACAGTTTGCGCGATGAGATTCCGCCACATTATTAAATTGATGTTTTGAAACTCATGAAAAGGCCGTCTGAAAGTGGAATGCTTCTTTCAGACGGCCTTTTCGTTGTAAACATCAAACCCTTACAAACAAGCCAATTCGTTGGCCATTTGCTGTTCCGAGGTTTCGCGTTGGCGGATGAGTTTGGCTTCGCTGCCGTTGACCAGCACTTCCGCTGCGCGGTTGCGGGTGTTGTAGTTGCTGGCCATGCTGGCGCCGTATGCACCTGCGCTGCGTACAGCCAGTAAATCACCGGCTTCACAGGCGATTGGGCGGTTTTTGCCGAGGAAGTCGCCGGTTTCGCAAATCGGGCCGACGATGTCGGCGGTAAACGGGGGAATGTCTTTTTGCTCGACGTTTTCAATGTGGTGGTAAGCGTCGTAAAGGGCAGGGCGCATGAGGTCGTTCATGGCGGCATCGACCATCACGAAGTTTTTCTCTTCGCCGGTTTTAACAAATTCCACGCGCGTGAGTAAGGTGCCGGCATTGCCGACCAAGCTGCGGCCGGGTTCGAGAATCAGCTTCAAGTTGCGGCCGGCCAAGCGTTGTTGGATTTCGGCGGCATAGGCAGCCAAATCCGGCACGTTTTCATCTTTATAAACAATGCCCACGCCGCCGCCTAAGTCTAAGTGTTCCAAGACAATACCGTGTTCGGCCAAGGTATCGGCCAGCAGCAAAATGCGCTCGCAGGCTTCGACCAACGGGCTTAAATCGGTGAGCTGTGAGCCGATGTGGCAGTCGATGCCGACGATTTTAAGATTCGGCTGTTTGGCGGCGTGTTGGTAGGCCGCCAAGGCATCGGCGTAGGCAATGCCGAATTTGTTGGCTTTCAGGCCGGTGGAGATATACGGGTGGGTTTTCGGATCGACATCGGGGTTAACGCGCAGGGAAACCGGCGCGGTGATGCCGAGTTTGGCGGCTACTTTTTGAATGCGGTCGATTTCGGGAATGCTTTCCATATTGAAGCATTTCACACCGGCATTGAGCGCAAATTCGATTTCGGCTTCGCTTTTGCCGACACCGGAAAAAATCACTTTCGCGGCATCGCCGCCGGCTGCCAACACGCGTGCCAGTTCGCCGCCGGATACGATGTCGAAGCCGCTGCCCAGAGCAGCAAAGTGTTTGATGATGCTTAAATTGCCGTTGGCTTTGACCGCATAGCAAATCAGCGGGTCGAGCGCGGAAAAGGCGCAAGTGTAGGCGGCAAATGCTTCAGTCAGCGCGGCTTGGCTGTAAACATACAGCGGTGTGCCGAATTCTTCGGCCAAATGAGTGTGGGGGACTTGTTCGCAGTAAAGTGTCATAATCGTTTAATCTGGTGATTGGGAGGTGGGTTCTTTGGCGTTGCGGTTAAATTCGAGGCCGGTCTGAATCACGCCGAAACGCGCTTTGTCGCCTTCTTTGGGCAGATACAAATCGCCTTTGTAACCGCAGCCCGACAGTAAAACCGCCGCCGCAACCGATAAAAATACGCAGGATTTCATGGGAAAACTTTCGTGTTGAGCGTGAATGTGGCAAGATTGAGTATCTTAAACAAAAAACACACAAAAAGCCATGATGACCGAGAGTGAATTTATCCGCCACACGGAAGAATTGTTCAGCCACATCGAAGACCAAATCGATGAAAACGGCTGGGATTTCGACTGCCAATTTGCCGGAAACGTATTGACCATCGAAGCCGGCGACGGTACGCAGATTATCGTCAACCGCCATACGCCCAATCAGGAATTGTGGATTGCAGCCAAAAGCGGCGGTTATCACTTCACCGAAAAAAACGGCCAATGGTTGTCCACCCGCGACAACAGCGAATTTTTCACCGTATTAAACGAGGCCTTGAGCGCGGCTTCGGGCGAAGACGTTGCCGTGGCGGCGTTATAAACCGAGTGCCCCAATCATTTCAAATACCGACATTTAAGTAAGGAAAAACCATGCCTTTATTAGACAGCTTCAAAGTTGACCACACACGCATGCACGCCCCTGCCGTGCGCGTGGCCAAAACCATGACCACCCCGAAAGGCGACACCATTACCGTGTTCGACCTGCGCTTCTGCATTCCGAACGAAGAAATTTTGCCGGAAAAAGGCATTCACACGCTGGAGCATTTGTTTGCCGGTTTCATGCGCGACCATTTGAACGGCGACGATGTGGAAATCATCGACATTTCGCCGATGGGCTGCCGCACCGGTTTTTACATGAGCCTCATCGGCGCGCCGTCTGAAAGCCAAGTGGCCGACGCATGGCTGGCTTCGATGAACGGTGTGTTGAACGTGCAAGACCAAAGCAAAATTCCCGAATTGAACGAATACCAATGCGGCACTTATCAAATGCACTCGCTCACCGAAGCGCAAGACATTGCCCAAAACGTGTTGGTGCGCAAAGTGGCCGTGAATAAAAATGAAGATTTGACTTTGGACGAAAGCTTGCTGAATGCGTAAGCGGGGTTGAAGGAAAGAGAGAGGCTGTCTGAAAAGGTATTTTTCAGACAGCCTTGTTCCGTTAAACAAATTCTTATATAATTCACAGCAATCGTGGGCTAGTCAATGGTCGGCGTTAAAGGAAACTTTATCGGCCGGCTACACTAGCCCCTTGTCTTATCTGAGTTTACCCATGACAACAAAACCCTTTAAAGAATATGATGAATTGATTTCATTGCTGCGACAGCGTGAAATGATGATTTCTGATGAGGGATATGCGAAAAAGAAATTGACACAGGTAGGCTATTACCGGTTGTCGGGATTCTGGCTATATTGCAAGAGAGCCATCAAAGGATAATCCGCAGCTTTCCGGGAAATTCCTGTCTGATTGTGATTTTATTCAAATTTATCGTCTGTATATTTTTGATAAAAAATTACGTTTGCTTTTGCTGGATATTATTGAAAGATTTGAAGTCCATTTCCGTACAGTTCTTGCTCATGAAATGAGTAGGACAAATCCTTTAGCATATCTGGATAAGCAGGTAATCAATCCTAAATTTGAAGACCGCTATGCCCAATGGCAGCAAAAGCTGAAAGAAAAAATCAACAGCAGTCGGGATGATTTTGTGTTATGGCATAAGAAAGAGAACAAACCTTTACCATTTTGGGCAGTGGTGGAGACATGGGATTTCGGCATGCTTTCCAAGTATTTTTCTATGCTGAAAAGACGGCATCAGAATGAAACCGCTAAGCGGTTTAATGTGGATAATACAGCTGTATTGATTAACTGGTTAAATGAAATCAACATTGTGCGGAATCAGTCTGCGCATCATTCCCGGGTATGGAACCGAAAAGGTAACCCGATTGAAATATTGGACAACGTATTTTTTAATCAATGGAATTTATCGGAAGAAAGCAGAAAACGTTTATACCCGAGAATGTTGGTGTTGTGGTATTTAATCAGTCAGACCAGTGAAAATTATCAATGGTTAGATAAAGTTCATAATCTGATTAAGGAAGAATTTCCTATGGTACCAAATGCTAAATTAAAGTCGATGGGTATCATTGAAAACCTTTTTCTAAGCTGAATGATGTAAGAAGGCCGCCTGAAAATAATTTTCCGGCGGCTTTTATTTAGGCTGAGACCTTTGCAAAACTCCCTGAAAAGCCACGGCACCAAGAATCGACGTCATTCCCGCGCAGGCGGGAATCCATTTTTGAGCCTGGCAAGCCATTGAATAAAATAAGTTTCTGAAATTTTAAAATGGATTCCCGCCTTTACGGAAATGACGGCTGTTTTGGTTTTTCTTGATGGTTCATGAGATTTTGCAAAGGTCTCAGGCTGCGTAACACGTTTTCGCCTCTTCCCCAAACACCGCCAGCCACAGCTTCCGAACGCTGTCATAATGCCCCAGCAACACATCATTCACTTCCACTTTGCCGACATCGCGCAGCTTGGTGTTGTGCTGCTGTTGGCGGTAGAAGCGGTAGGCGGTGCGGCTTTGTCCGGCCAGTTGTTTGTTGATCAAACCGCAGTCGGCGGCGATGTTCAAAAGGGCGATGTTGCCGTAGTTGTCGAGCAATTCGGGGTGTTGGCGGGCGTGTGCCAAAATCAGGAATTGCACGATGAATTCGACATCGACCACGCCGCCGCGCGCGTATTTGACGTTGCTGTCGACGGGCGGATGGCTGGGGAACATTTTTTCGCGCATGCCGATGATTTCGCGTGCCAGTTTGGCAGTGTCGCGCTCGGTGGTGAGAATATCGGTGCGGATGCGGTCGAATGCCGTCTGAATTTCGGGCATGCCGCAGATAAAGCGGGCGCGGGTAAGGGCTTGGTGTTCCCATGTCCAAGCGTTTTCGCGTTGGTATTTTTCAAACGCGGCCACGCTTTGGGCGAGAAAACCGCTGTCGCCGTTGGAGCGCAGGCGCACATCGACATCGTAGAGCGTACCCGCACCAGTAGGGGTGGAAAGCCAGTTGGTCAGGCGGCGGGCAAAGCGGATATACACGTCTTGCGCCTCGGGATCGTTGTCGTCAAACAGGTAAACCAAGTCTAAATCCGAGGTATAGCCCAATTCTTTGCCGCCGAGTTTGCCGTAGCTGATGACGGCAAATTGCGGTGTGTCGCGGTGTTTTTTCGGCATATCTGCCCACACAAACGGCAGCGCGGCGGCAATCACGGTGTCGGCCAGTGCGGAGAGTTCGTCGGAGAGGGCTTCAATCGTCCGCAAGCCGGCCAAATCCTGCACCGCCAAACGGAACAGCTGGGCGTGTTGGAAATGGCGCAGGATGTCCATTTGCGCTTCGGTGTCGTGTTTGCAGTTGTTGAGGCCGTCTGAAAGCTCGGCGGCCAGCTTAGTCCAATCGAAATCGGTTTCGAGCAGTTGGGTGCTGATCAGCTCATCGAGCAGAATCGGGTATTGTGTGAGATAAGCGGCCACCCACGAGCTTTGGCTCATGATTTCGGCCAGTTGCTGCAGGATTTGCGGGTGTTCGTTGATAAAGGCGAGATAAGCCGAACGGCGGCTGATGTTTTCCAGAAAATCCATCAGACGTATAAAGGTGTCGGTAGGATTGGGTTGCGCGGCGGCGGCCTGCATAAAGGCGGGCACAATCGCATCAAAGCGCGGCTGGGCTTGCGCCGACAAATGGCGGTATTTGTGGCTGCCGCGCAATTGGTCGAGGCGTGCGGCTACACTGCCGGCATGGAAGCCGTGTTCGTTTAAGCGGTGGGCGCGTTCATCTTCATCGGGTGCTTCCTGCCAAGCCCACAGCCATTCGTGGTTGCTTTCGGTGACTTCACTTTCGGAATCGCTCAAAATTTCGTTGAACAAAGCATTCACGCGGCTGCGGTGGGCGTTTAGGCCGTCTGAAAAAGCGGCGTAATCGGCAAAGCCCATGCTTTCGGCCAGCAATTGCTGCTGCTCGGGCGTGGTCGGCAGGGTTTGCGTTTGCTGGTCTTCCCAATATTGCAGGCGGTGTTCCACATCGCGCAAAAAGCGGTAGGCTTCCAGCAGCACGGCAACTTGTTCGCCCGGGATAATGTCCAATTCTTCCAGTTTCAGCAGTGTTTCCTGTGTGCCTTTTAATTGCAGCGCACGCATTTGGCCGCCGCGTATCATTTGGAAAATCTGTGCGATAAACTCGACTTCGCGGATACCGCCGGCACCGAGTTTTATATTATCCGCCAAGCCTTTTTTGCTGACTTCGTTGCGGATTTGGCGGTGGAGGCTGCGCATGGCGCTGTAGGCGTTGTAGTCCAAATATTTGCGGAATACAAACGGACGGATTAATCCCTTAATATCATTGGGATACGGTGTCACCACGCGGCCTTTGCACCACGCATAGCGCTCCCATTCGCGCCCTTGCTGAATCAAATATTGTTCTAAGGCGGTTTCGCTCAATACCAATGCGCCCGAATCACCATCAGGCCGCAAGCGCATGTCGACGCGGAATACCCAGCCGTCGGCGGTGACGTCATTCAACAGCGCAATCAGCTTCTTGCCCACGCGTGTGAAAAATTCCTGATTGTCGCGGTCACGCTTGCCGTCGGTTGAGCCCGATTCGGGATACACAAAAATCAAATCAATGTCGGAAGACACGTTCAACTCGTAACCGCCGGCCTTACCCATCGCCACCACGCTCAAATGCTGCGGCCCGCCCGTGTAGCGGCCGATGGGCGTGCCGTACATGTCTTGGTAATAGGCATAGGAAAAATCCAGCGCCATATTGATGGCAAAATCGGCAAACAGCGTAATTGTGCGCGTGACTTCGTCCAAATCGCTCAAACGATTCACATCGCGCACGATGATTTGCGACACCACATAGCGGCGCAACTCGCGCAATTGCTTGGCCAACTCTTCTTCGTTTTCATCGGCGCGGATTTTGTCCCAATCGGCAAAGGCTTGGAAATCTTCCATGCTTAAAACTTTGTGCAGCATGGGCTGAAAAACGTCCGCGTTCAGACGGCCTGAATCCAAATTACGGGCGAGAAACGGAGAATAGCGGCGGGCGGTGTCAAGCAGGGTCATGATGGTGGGTAAGTGAGAAGGGAAAGGTTTATCATAGCAAAGAAAACAGGCCGTCTGAAAGGGTTTAACAGGTTGAAATTTCTAGAATGCGGTTAGGGTTATTAATTCAGTATTTCAGATAATTAAATTTTGCCTGGCAGAAACTTTTAGAGCCTACAGTCAATCCGCTGGCGCAGCCGAATGGAGTAGGGTTTTGGCAGGATAAAAGCTCGGTGTTTGAGCTGCCCAAAGGCAGCGAGTTCGAGCCTGCTGCCAAAATCCTGCGTAGTGAGGGAAGTTCGCCCCAAAGGGCGAACCTGCAACTGCGGCCGCCTTTCTTTTGCCTACTTTTCTTTGGCGAAGCAAAGAAAAGTAGGTGGCAGCGCGGCCATGAAGCGCAAACTTTAAAATAACATCAATCTTCAATCATAGCTCAATCAATCTTACTAAACCCCTTGATACATTTCAAAATTCATTCAGACGGCCTTTATCCGCATCACTAAATTATTTACAATGACATACAGTCATTTTTCGATCAAAAAAGAGCAAAAGATGAAACACATCGCAGTATTGGGCGGCGGCTTGTCGGGTCGTTTCACCGCATGGGGTTTGGCGCAGCAAGGCTTTGAAGTGTCGCTGTTTGATAAGGGTACGCGCACGGGCGAGCAGGCGGCGGCTTATGTGGCGGCGGCCATGCTCGCGCCTTTGGCCGAATCGGTGGAAGCCACACCGTTGGTGGTGGAGCTCGGGCGGCAAAGCATGGATTTGTGGCGCGATATCACAGGCCGTTTGAAAACGCCGGTGTTCCATCAGGAAAACGGCAGCCTGATTGTGTGGCATGGGCAGGATAAGCCTTTGTCGCGTGATTTTCAGCAGCGCTTAAGCCGCGCCAATCAAGGGCAAAACCCGACTGTACGCTGGTATGCCGCCGATATTGCCGCTCATGAGCCGCAACTGGCCGGCCGTTTTTCAGACGGCCTGTATTTGCCCGGAGAAGGCCAGTTGGACAACCGCCAAGTGCTGGTGTCGCTGGCCGATACGCTGGAAGGCATCGGTGTGCATTGCCATTAGCAAGAATCGCGTGAAGTGGCTGATTTGCAAGGATTTGACGGCATTATCGATTGTCGCGGTTATGGTGCCAAAACGCGTTGGAACAGGCCGTCTGAACCGAGCCGTTTGCGCGGTGTGCGCGGCGAAGTGGCACGCGTTTATGCCCCCGAAGTCAGCCTGAACCGCCCGGTACGCCTGCTGCATCCGCGTTATCCGCTCTATATTGCGCCGAAGGAAAATCATCTGTTTGTGATCGGTGCGACCCAGTTGGAAAGCGAAAGCAATGCGCCGGCCAGCGTGCGTTCGGGTTTGGAGTTGTTGTCGGCACTGTATGCGGTGCACCCCGCTTTTGGCGAGGCTGAAATCCGCGAAATTGCTGTCGGCCTGCGCCCGACTTTACACCACCATAATCCGGAAATCCGTTATCATGAGGCATCGCGTTTGATTGAAGTAAACGGCCTATTCCGCCATGGTTTTATGATTTCACCGGCGGTGGCAGGCGCGGCAGTGCGCTTGGCGGTCAATTTGTTCGGCGGCGGCGCGATTGTCCAATCCGATGCCGGAACCGGCTTGGATTACGTGCGCCTAGCGGCCGTCTGAAACCCCTATAAGGAAACCCAAAATGCAGTTCCCAAAATTAGTTAAACCTTTGAAATTTTATGCAGTTGTTCCGACCGCCGACTGGGTCGGACGTATGGTAAAAGCCGGTGCGGATACGGTACAGCTGCGCAATAAAGAATTGAGCGGCGATGCCTTATACCGCGAAATCGAACGCTGCGTTGCCGCCTGCCGAGGCAGCGATACCCAGCTTTTCATCAACGACCATTGGGAAATGGCGGTGAAAGCGGGCGCGTATGGCGTGCATCTGGGGCAGGAAGACATGGATACCGCCGATTTGGCCGCCATCGAAGCCGCCGGATTACGCTTAGGTTTGAGCACGCATTCGGTGAGCGAGCTCGACCGCGCCTTATCAGTGAACCCGAGCTATGCCGCCAGCGGGGCGATTTTCCCGACCACCACCAAGCAAATGCCGACTGCGCCGCAAGGCTTGGATAATCTGCGCCAATATGTGCAGCAGGCAGGCGATACGCCGGTAGTGGCCATTGGCGGCATTGATTTGGATAACGCACGCGAAGTGTTGGCAACGGGTGCGGCCTCGTTGGCCGTGGTGCGTGCGGTCACTGAAGCGGCAGACCCGGAAGCAGCGGTGAAAGCGTTTCAGGCCTTGTGGGATGAATAAGCCGTCTGAAACATTTCAGACGGCCTGAAGGAAAGTTGGCATGAACATTAAACTTAACGGCGAAGATTTTGAATTTTCAGGAAAAAACGTGTCCGATTTGGTGGCGGCGGTCGAGCCTGCGAAGCCGTTTGCCGTGGCGGTGAACACGCAATTTGTGTCTAAAGGCGTGTATGGGCAAACGCTATTAAATGAAAACGATGCGGTCGATATTGTGCGGCCGGTGGTCGGCGGCTGAAGCGGAAAGGAACATCATGTTGAATCTTTATGAAGAATCGTTTGCTTCGTGCCTGTTACTCGGCACCGCGGCTTATCCGACGCCGGAGGTATTGCGCCAATCGGTCGAAGCGGCCAAACCCGGCATGATTACCGTGTCGCTGCGCCGCGCCGGATCGGCAGGTGAGGCGCACGGACAGGGCTTTTGGGATTTGCTTCAGCAAATGAAGGTGCCGGTTTTGCCCAATACCGCCGGCTGCCAAAGCGTGCAAGAAGCCGTGACCACGGTGCACATGGCGCGGGAAGTGTTTGAAACCGATTGGATTAAATTGGAATTAATCGGCGACGACGATACTTTGCAGCCGGATGTGTTCCAATTGGTTGAGGCGGCCAAAATCCTGATTGATGACGGCTTTAAAGTGCTGCCGTATTGCACCGAAGATTTAATCGCCTGCCGCCGTTTGCTTGATGCCGGTTGCCAGGTGCTGATGCCATGGGCGGCGCCGATTGGCACGGGCTTGGGCGTGGTGCATGAATATGCGCTGAAAGTGTTGCGCGAACGCTTGCCCGATACGCCGCTGATTATCGATGCCGGCTTGGGTTTGCCGTCGCAAGCGGCGCAGGTGATGGAGTGGGGCTTTGACGGCGTGTTGCTCAACACCGCCGTGTCGCGCTCGGGCGATCCGGTGAACATGGCGCGTGCGTTTGCACTGGCTACCGAAGCCGGACGAGCTGCTTTCGAAGCCGAACCGGTGCAAGCGCGCGAACAGGCTAGGGCGAGTACGCCTACCGTGGGGCAGCCGTTTTGGCATTCGGCGGAATATTGATTCTCGTCGGTTGTTATAAAAAAATAGGCCGTCTGAAAAGCGTTGTTTCAATCTTTTTCAGACGGCCTATTTTATATTTAAATCAATGTTTCCCGCAGACACGGCAATCAGGGTTTTTCTCGAAGTCGAATTTTTGCCAATCGCCCGATAAACCGTCATACACACGCAGGCAGCCGTGTTGGGCGGTGCCGCTGCCCATCAGGATTTTTAAGGCTTCGGCGGCTTGGCTGGTGCCGATGATGCCGACCAAAGGCGAGAATACGCCGAATAAGGCGCAGGCACCGTCGCTGGCGGAATCGCCGTCAAACAGGCAGGCATAGCAGGGCGAGCCGGGCAAGTCGGGGCGGTATACGGCAAGCTGGCCTTCAAAGCGCACTGCCGCACCGGAAACCAAAGGCGTGCGCGTGGCGACGCTGGCGCGGTTGACGGCTTGGCGGGTGGCGAAATTGTCGCAGCAATCCAAGACGATGTCGGCGTGTTGCAGCAAGTCGGTGAGGCGTGTTTCATCGAGCGCTTCGGTGATGACGGTGATGTCGGCCGCGTTGTTGATCGCGTTCAGACGGCCTGCCATCACTTCGGCTTTGCTGCGGCCGATGTCGGCTTCGGTGAACATGATTTGGCGTTGCAGGTTGCTGTCGTCGATGGTGTCAAAATCGGCGATGGTCAGGCGGCCGATGCCGGCAGCGGCGAGATAGGGCAGCGCGGCAGCACCGAGTCCGCCGCAGCCGACCACCACGGCATGGGATTGCAATAATTTTTCTTGGCCTTCAATACCGATTTCGTCTAGCAGAATATGGCGGCTGAAGCGTAAGAGTTGGGCATCGTTCATGGTATCGCTTGAGGCCGTCTGAAATGTTTCAGACGGCCTTTTGAGTAAGAAAAAAGTCTGCACCGATTATAAAGCAACCGTGCAGACTTGGCAGAATGGGGAACCGATATTTAGCGCAGTTTAGTAATCGATGTTTTCAAAATCGTTGTTAAACAGGAAATTACCGCTTTTGCCGCCGGTTTTCTCTTCCAAATGGATTTGGGTGATGGTCATGCTTTTGTCGATGGCTTTCATCATGTCGTAAATGGTCAGAAGCGCGATGTTGACGCCGGTAAGCGCTTCCATTTCTACGCCGGTTTGGCCTTCGGTGGTGGCGGTAACGGTGGCTTTTACACGCGCCAGTTCGACATCGACATCAAAATCCACGCGCACGTGGGTGAGTGAAATCGGGTGGCATAAGGGAATCAAAAAGCCGGTTTGCTTGGTAGCCTGAATTGCGGCCACGCGCGCCACGCCCAATACGTCGCCTTTTTGTGCGGCATTGTCGGCTAAGATGCCGATGGCTTGCGGGCTCATGTTGATCACGCCGCTGGCACGGGCGGTGCGGGAGGTGGAAGCCTTGCCGGAAATATCCACCATGTGGGCTTCGTTGTTTTCGTTTAAGTGGGTCAAGTCTAACATCGTCGTTTCCTGAAATGTGCCGGCCGAAGCCGGTTTTGTTTATCAATGCGTGAATGGTGGCATTTTAAGCTATTTTTGACTTAGGGAATAGGGTTTACGCGGATTGGATAATCATCAGGCCGTCTGAAAATCTGCAACATATCGCGATATTAATAATGAAACAAAAACCGCCTTATGTGAAAAGAAACAGGCGTATGGCTTGCTGTAAACGGCATTATTATCATTGTAGCGGTTTTCCCAATCCTGCTATACAATGGAATCGTCTAAGCTTGAAATAAGAGAGAAAAATATGCAGCTTCATATTCTGAATAACCCGAAAGACGCGGCGCTGGCCGCCGATGCCGAGTTTTTGAAACAATGCCTGTTCAATCTGCTGCACCAAGAAGCATCGCCGTTGGTGGTGGAAATTGTGAAGCAGTTATCCACATCTGACGATACCGGTGCGCTGATTGAGAAGGTTTTGCCGCAGCTTGATGAGCAGCAGGCACATGATTTGACCTTGGCTTGCGGTTTATTCGCCCAGATTTTGAACATTGCCGAAGACGTACACCACGAGCGCCGCCGTCAAGTGCATGAAGATGCCGGCCACAATACTGCCGACGGCAGCTTGGCCGAAACCGTGCGCAAACTGCGTGCCAATAAGGTTGACGGCAAAACGGTACAAAAACAATTAAACGAAACCAATGTCACTGCCGTATTGACCGCGCATCCGACCGAAGTACAACGCCAATCGGTATTGCGCTTCAACCGCCGCATCCGTGCGTTATTGCCGCAGCGCGAACGTTGCACCAATGCCGAATCGTTGGCCGATTTGCGCCGCGACATCGAAACCATTTTGCTGGGCTTGTGGCAAACCAGCGAAACGCGTCAATATAAGTTGAGCGTGAACGACGAAATCAACAACGGCGTCAACATTTTCCCGATGAGCTTTTTTGAGGCGCTGCCGAAACTCTACCGTGGCATGGAACGTGATTTTCAGACGGCCTATCCTGATGTGGAAGTGCCGGATATTCTGAAAATCGGCGGCTGGATCGGCGGCGACCGCGACGGTAATCCGTTTGTGACCGCCGAAACCCTGCGCCATGCGTTTACCCGCCATGCCGATGCGGTGTTCCGCTGCTATCGCGGCGAATTGGACGAGCTGTATCACGAGTTGCCATTGTCCACCCGCCGAGTGAAAGTGAATGACGACGTGATGGCAATGTCGGATGAGTCGCCTGACGAAGAAATTGCCCGTTTGGAAGAGCCTTACCGCCGCGCCATTGCTTACATCATGGCCCGTGTGATGGGCAAAGCGCGTTCATTGGGTTTGGGCATGGGCTGCCATTTCGGTTTTGGCCAACCGTATGCCAATGTGCAGGAATTTATTGCCGACTTGCAAAAGCTGCAACGCTCGTTGCGCGACAACGGCAGCGCCTTGATGGCAGAAGGCCGTTTGGCCGATTTAATCCGCATTGCATCGGTGTGCGGTTTCAATATGATGCCGTTGGATTTGCGCCAACACGCTGAAAAACACGGCGATGTGGTGGCGGAATTGTTCCGGCATGCGGGTTTGGAAGATTATGCCAATTTGTCGGAAGAAGAAAAACAAGCCGTGTTGCTGCGCGAATTGCAGCACCAACGTCCGCTGTACAGCCCGTTTATTACTTATAGTGAGCATGCCCGCCGAGAACTGGCGATTTTTTCCGAAGCACGCAAAATCAAAGACGAATTCGGCGAACAGGCGATTACCCAAAGTATCATTTCCAACTGCGAGCAGCCGAGCGATTTGCTGGCCTTGGCCTTGCTGCTGCAGGAATGCGGTCTGTTGCTGATTGAAAATGGCAAACCGAAGAGCCGTATGAATATTGTGCCGTTGTTTGAAACCATCGAAGCCTTGGAAAACTCCTGTCCCGTGATGGACAGAATGTTCAGCTTGAAATGGTATCGCGAGCTGGTGATGAGCCGCGACAACCTCCAAGAAATCATGCTGGGCTATTCCGATTCCAACAAAGACGGCGGCTATGTGACCAGTTCATGGTGTCTGTATCAGGCAGAGTTGGGCTTGGTGGATTTGTTCAAGAAATACGATGTACGCATGCGCCTGTTCCACGGCCGTGGCGGCAGCGTGGGTCGCGGCGGCGGTCCGTCTTACCAAGCGATTTTGGCGCAGCCCGCCGGTTCGGTAGCGGGGCAAATCCGTATTACCGAGCAGGGCGAAGTGATTACCGCCAAATATGCCGACCCGAGCAACGCCCGCCGCAATCTGGAAACCTTGGTGGCGGCCACGTTGGAAGCGACTTTGCTGCCCGACCGCAAAGATCCTGATCCGAAACTCATGCAAGCCTTGTCGGACATTTCCTTCAAGTATTACCGCGAGCTGATTACGCATGAAGATTTCATCGATTACTTCCTGCAAACCAGCCCGATTCAGGAAATCGCCACGCTGAATTTGGGCAGCCGTCCGGCCAGTCGTAAAACTTTGGCGCGGATTCAGGATTTACGTGCGATTCCGTGGGTGTTCTCATGGATGCAAAACCGCCTGATGCTGCCGGCTTGGTATGGTTTCGGCAGCGCGGTCGAAACCTTGTGCCGGCAAGATCCGGATAGCATGGCGGCGATGCAGGACCACGCGAAAAACAATCCGTTCTTCCAAGCCATGCTGTCGAACATGGAGCAGGTGATGGCCAAAACCGACATCACTTTGGCGGAAGACTATGCCGGATTGAGCGAAACGCCCGAAAAAGCCGCGGCCATTTTCCAAATGATTAAAGCCGAATACCTGCGCAGCCGTAAAGCCCTGCTGGATATCCTGCAAACCACCGAGCTGTTGAGTGACAACCGCAGCCTGGCGCGCTCGCTGGCCTTGCGCATTCCGTATCTGAATGCCTTAAACGGCTTGCAAGTGGCCATGCTCAAGCGCTTGCGTAAAGATCCGAACAACCGTCATGCTTTGCTGATGGTGCATTTGACCATCAACGGCGTGGCGCAAGGTTTGCGTAATACCGGTTAAGGTCGGATTGGGATAAGGCTGTCTGAAAGGATTATTGTTCAGACGGCCTTTTAACCTTTGTAAAAAACGGGCAGTAGCCAATCAATGCTGAACACTGCATTTTCTTGTAGCCGGAAATCCATTGTCGATGATAAGAAACTATTGGATAAAATAGGCTTCTCGAATTTGAAGAGGGATTTCCACCTGCGCGGGAATGACGTCAGTTTAGTGTTGTTTGTGTTATCGGAAGCTTTGCAAAAATCTCGGCCTTGATATTTTGTATGAAAAAGATTCATCCCAACATGCTGATTTTTCAGATGGCCTTTATTTCGCAGGCCGTCTGAAAACCGGCAGAGTCTGTTATACTCAAACGTTAACTATAAAACCGTTACCTGAAAAAAGGATCATCATGAGCACACTTTTCCCAAACGCGACTTTACGCGACCGCGCCCCTTTCCGTTTCGACATCGTCGGCAGTTTTTTGCGCCCTGAGGCTTTGAAAAAAGCCCGCAGCCAATGCGCGTGCGGCGGGTGTTCGACCGAACAATTGCACCAAGTGGAACACGCTGAAGTGAGCCAATTGGTGGCCAAAGAAAAAGCAGTCGGCCTGCCGAACGTGACCGACGGCGAATTCCGCCGCACATGGTGGCACTTGGATTTCCTGTTTGAATTATTGGGCGTGGAATTGGTGGAAGCCGAAGAATACAGCACCCAATTCCAAGCGCACATGCGCCCGATTACGTTGAAAATCACCGACAAAATCGAATTTCCGAAAGTACACCCGTTTATCAATCACTTCAAATCCCTGAAAGCCGAAGCGGGCGATTATCCGATGAAATTCACTATTCCGTCGCCAAGCATGCTGCACCTGATTACCTGCGTGCGCACACCGAATCCGCAATTAATTGAGCGCTATCAAGACAACGAAGCATTGTTGTTTGCCGACATCACCCAAGCCTATATCGACGCAGGTAATGCGCTGTATGCCGAGGGCTGCCGCATTTTGCAATTAGACGACACCTCTTGGGGCGAATTCTGTTCGGAAGAAAAACGCGCCAAATACCAAGCACAAGGCTTGGATTTAGACGACATCGCGCGTAAATATGTAAAAATGCTGAACGACATCCGCGCCGCCTTGCCGCAAGACATGGTCGTGACCATGCACATCTGCCGCGGTAATTTCCGTTCGACTTGGTTCTCCAGCGGCGGTTACGAGCCGGTAGCGGAAATCTTGTTCGGCGGCTGCAACGTTGACGGCTTCTTCTTGGAATACGACAGCGACCGCGCCGGCGACTTCAAACCGTTGCGCTTCATTAAAGACCAACAAGTCGTGTTGGGTTTGATTACCTCAAAATCAGGCGAGTTGGAAGCCAAAGAAGAAATCATCGAGCGCATTAAAGAAGCCACGCAATATGTTGACATCAACCAATTGTGCCTCAGCCCGCAATGCGGTTTCGCTTCTACCGAAGAAGGCAATGAATTGACCGAAGAAGACCAATGGAAAAAATTGGCGCTGATTCGCAGTATTGTTGATGACGTGTGGGGCAGCAAATAATCTCGGCAACATAAAAAATTATTGGGATAAGGAAAGGCCGTCTGAACGCAAAAGGTTCAGACGGCCTTTTTGTATTTTCGTGAATATTAATTAGGTTAGGTCGAGATCTTTTGAAAACTTCATGAGCCATCAATAAACGCTCAAACGGCCGTCATTCCCGCACAGGCGGAAATCTATCTTAACATTTAAGTAAGTTATTTTATTCAATAGTTTGCCATGTTCAAAAATGGATTCCCGCCTGCACGGAAAGGACGTCGATTTTTTGTGCAGTGGCTTTTCAGGCAGTTTTGCAAAGGCCTCAGGCCGTCTGAAAACTAAAGCAGCCAATGCGCCACTTTATCTTTCTTTCAGACGGCCTTGTCATTAAACCTCGAACCTTAAGGCTGGTAATACGTTGCCGAACCCGGACCGACTGGCCAGCCCAATATGAATACCCACACGTAGAACAAAATCGTCCAGCCGATGGCAAAGACAATTGAGTAGGGCAGCATTAGAGAAACCAAAGTACCTACGCCCGCATCTTTTTTGTAGCGGATGGCGATGGCCAAGGTCAAGCTGAAGAACGGCATCATCGGTGTGATAATATTGGTGACTGAATCGCCGATGCGGTAGGCCGCCTGAATCATTTCCGGTGCGTAACCGGCCAACATCAGCATTGGCACGAAAATCGGTGCGGTTACTGCCCATTGCGCCGAAGATGAGGCAATCATCAGGTTAATCAGGCCGCAGATGATGACGAAGAATACAAACAACAAGCCACCGCTCAAGCCGATCTCTTTTAAAAATTCCGAACCTTTCACCGCCAGAATCGGGCCTAAGTTGCTCCAGCCGAAGTAGGCGACGAATTGCGACACAAAGAAAATCAGTGTCAGGTAAATCGCCATCGAGCGCATGGAACTGACCATGCCGTCCACTACGTCGGAACTGGTTTTCAGCGTCCCCGCTACTTTGCCGTAAGCCAAGCCGGAGAGGGCGAAGAACACGAAAATCAACGCCACAATACCCGACATCAACGGCGAATTCATCAAATCACCCGTTTCAGGATTGCGCAATGGCGCGCCTTCGGGCAGACTGGCAGCGGCAATTAGGCCGAGTAGCACCAAAATTGTGGCAAATGCCGCCCGCAAGCCTTTTTTCTCTTGCGCGTTTAATTGTTCAATGCTCATGCCTTCCGCGCTTCCGTCACCTTCGGATTTGTCGTATGCACCCAAGCGTGGCTCGATTAATTTATCGGTAATCAAAAATCCGAGGCCGGCTACCAAAAAGGTGCTGGCCGCCATAAAATACCAGTTGGCTTGTGCGCCGACCAAATAATCCGGTGCAATCAATTGTGCAGAAGATTGGGTAATGCCCGACAAAATTGGATCCACTGTGCCGATTAATAAATTCGCGCTGTAGCCGCCCGAAACGCCGGAAAACGCAGCGGCGATACCGGCCAAAGGATGGCGGCCGAGCGAATAGAACACCATGGCAGCCAAAGGAATAATCACCACATAGCCCAGTTCCGCCGCGATGTTGGACATCACACCCGCAAATACCACCGCTAAGGTCACCAAGCGTTTCGGTGCATTCAATACGATGGCGCGCATGGCTGATGAAATCAAGCCGGATTTTTCAGCAATGCCCACACCGAGCAAGGCCACCAAGGCCGTACCCAAAGGCGCGAAGCTGGTGAAGTTGCTCACCAGATGGGTGACGATTTTGGCCAAGCCTTCGCCGTTGAGCAGGTTAATCACGCGAATCATGCCGTCTTCGGCGCGGCCTTTGGTGCCTTCAGGGCGTGGGTCAATCACGCTCACGTCAAAATACGCCCCCACTGCCGACAAAATCAGCAGTGCAATAATCAAGGCTAAAAACAATACCACCGGATTGGGAAGAATATTGCCCAGTCGTTCGACGATGTTGAGAAAACGGTTAATGCCCGTTTGTTTGTTCGCGTGCGCCATACATCCTCCTTTTGTGAAATCAATATTTCAGCTATTGTATGTGACATTTCGTAAATTGCTAAATATCAGGAAGTTATTAATGCGGGTTTTTCAGGCATAAGAAAAGGCCGTCTGAAATACATTAACCTAAGGGCTGCTTCGGTAAATGGTTCAGACGGCCTGATGTGTTATTAATTAATTGCGTACCACCAGCACATCAGCTTCAGCGTGTTCAATAATGTAGCTGGCGCACGAGCCAATCATCAAACGCTCGAATACGTTCAAGCCGGTGGCGCCGGTAACAATTAAATCCACTTTTTCACGCGATGGAATATCAATGGCAAGCAAGGCTTTTGGGTTGCCTTGCTCAACGATGCAAATCACATCGGTACAGCCCGATTCGACACAGCGTTTGGCGCAGCCGTTGATCAATTCTTGTGCCTGATCCTGAATTTGGATTTGTGTGCCGTCATGAAATGACGCTGCACGATATGATTTGATTTCTTCGACAATATGCACAATCGTCAGGCGCGTGCCGTTTTGTTGGGCGATGGCAGTCGCTTTTTTCAAGGCTGCTTCTGCTTGCGGGGGCCATCGATACCGGCCAAAATGTTTTTATATTCGTTCATACGTTATCTTTGGTAAATATATAAAAAGATAAAATGTCATAAAGATGTTTTTCTTGGGTTTGTTTTTTATCATAATTCAGATTCAGACGGCCTTTCATTAATTTAAGTCTAAATTTTGACCGATTCTGCGGCAAAATTGATTTTGAGAGACAGGCCGTTTGAAACGGCTTTAAGTGATGGAAATCGATTATGCGCCACTGCGCACTACTAATACATCAGTTTGGGCATGTTGGACAATATATTCAGATGATGAGCCAACCAGCATACGTTCCAAAGCATTCAAACCGGTTGCGCCCAAAACAATCAGGTTGATGTTTTCACGTTGCGGAATGTCTTCCGACAAAAGCTGTTTCGGATTGCCGGATTGCAAAATTAAATCCACTTCGCCGACACCTTGCTGATGTGCGTGTTCGGCATAATCGTTTAACATGGTTTGTGCTTCGGTTTCGAGCTGTTCTATAGATGTTTTGCGTCAGCAGCGTGGTATGTGCATCAGCGATTGATCGAGAATGTGCGCAATCACCAAGCGCGATTGGTTGCGCAGGGCAATGGCCACGGCCTTGTGGAAAGCTCTTTCTGCTTGAGGTGACCCATCGACGGCGACAAGAACGTTGCGGTATTCGAGTAACATGATACAGTCTCCTTTTTTGTTGTCAGACAGCGGGTAATTGTTATCATCTGTTTCATTTTCAGTATAGCGCCGAGCAGTAATAAGAAATAAGAGCGTAGTGTATTTACACTTATTTTCATGTTTATATTGATTTCAATTACTTATCATTTGAAGTCGGTAAATTTTTAAGAAGCGGCACGTCAGCATAGAGAAATAACAGACAAAAAAAACCATTCATACCAAGGGAGAAGTATGAATGGCCAATACATTGCGGGAAAACGTCTTACTTGCTGCACTGCCCAAAAGGGATAAAAGAGCAGTGTCTGTCAGCAGAATCGATTCTACTATTCTTAGTATTAAATGCTGTTAAGAAGTGAAATAATTTTAGTAAATTGTCAGCTTTAAGCGAATATTAAAATCAGATAAAAGGCTTTATTGATTCTGGCGTATCCAAGCAAGCCATTTGTTGAACAAATTGGGCTCAAGTGCGGCGATAACCGAGCGGTTGAAGACATGTTCGCCACTCCAAAACGCATCGCCTTCCAAAGTATCCAAACAGCCGCCCGCTTCTTCAAAAATCAGCGCGCCGGCGGCATAATCCCACAATTTCTGCCCGCCGTGTACATATACATCGTAGCGGCCGCAAGCCAGATAGCACCAATCCATTGTGCTGCACCCCATGCTGCGGCTGGCGCCAACCGGCGAGAGCGTACTCATGCGGCTGGTGAGTTTGCCTGAACGCAGGTATTTGATTTCTACACCGGCAATGGATTCTTTTAAGCTTTTTTCCACCAGGCGCAAGGGAAGGCGTGTGCCGTTTAAAAATGAGCCATTGCCGCGTTCGGCATAAAAGCATTCGCCGCTGACAGGATTGTAAATCACGCCCAATTGCGTGCGACCGTTTTGAATGTAGGCCACGGAAATGGCAAAATGCGGCAGCCCGTTGACGAAATTATTGGTGCCGTCGATGGGGTCAACCACCCACAAGCCGCTTTCCGAGTGTGCGTTCCACAAACGGATTTGTTCTTGCAGGGTCATTTCTTCCCCCATCATCGGCCTGTCGATGATCAACGGCAAACCTGAGGCCAGCGCAGTTTGCGCCGCCAAGTCGGCTTCGCTGAGCATGGAGCCGTCGGTTTTGCGGCTGGCTGGTGTGTTGAGAAAACGCGGCATCACTTCTGTTTGGGCGACGTGACGAACCAGTTTTTGCAATCGGTGTAACAATTTTTGTCCTTAAACATGCAGAGGTCGCTTAAAATAGCGTTACCGCGTTGGCCGAATGGCTCGTGCCGGTATCGCCTTTGCCCGAATACGGCTTGGCCGCTTCGGTTTGTCTGATACATTATATACGCTAATAATTCTGAAAACTATGCCCCGTTTTTATCTTACCGATTCGCTTGAGTCAGGCCAAACCCTTGACTTACCTGATAATATTGTGCGCCATTTGAATGTATTGCGCTTGAAACATGAAGAAGAGATTGTTTTATTCAACGGCAACGGCCATGTTTATCCTGCGCGGTTGCTCGGTTTGGAAAAGCGCCGCGCCCGCGCGGAAGTATTGCGCGAAGAGCCTGCTGACAACGAATCCCCGCTGAACATCACCTTAATCCAATCCGTTTCCAGTGGCGAGCGTATGGATTTTACCCTGCAAAAAAGCGTGGAACTGGGTGTGAGCGAGATTCAGCCCGTAATCAGCGAGCGCACCACCGTGCGCCTGCAGGGCGGGCGTGCCGACAAGAAAGTCGAGCGTTGGCAGGAAATTGTGATTTCCGCCTGCGAACAAAGCGGCCGCAATATTGTGCCGAATGTGTTGCCGCTGATGTCTTATCGTCAGGCTTTACAGAAAATGCCGTCTGAAAAAACCAAATTATTATTGAGCTTAAACCGTGCGCAAAAGCTGAACCAAATCCAACCGTCTTCAGACGGCCTGATTTTTATGGTCGGCCCCGAAGGCGGCTGGACGGAGCAAGAAGAGCAGCAAGCCTTTGCCGCCGGTTTTCAATCCGTCACTCTAGGCCCGCGCGTATTGCGTACCGAAACCGCTTCTCTGGCCGCTATTGCTGCTATGCAGACGCTATGGGGCGATTTTGTGTAGGCTGGGATCTTTGCAAAACTTCTTGGCTACCAATAAAAGTCAAAACCGCCGTCATTCCCGCGTAGGCGGGAATCCATTTTTGAGCAAAGCAACCTATTGAATAAAAAAGTTTCTTAAATACTAAGATAGATTCCCGCCTACGCGGGAATGACGGCGGTTATGTATATGTCTGGTATTCGGATGAGTTTTGCAAAGGTCTCAGGCGAGAAATATAATAGAAAAGGCCGTCTGAAACTTATGTTTTCAGACGGCCTTTTATTTAACAATTCCAAACTTTATTCGCTCAACAAAGCAATATCGGCCACGGCATTCATTTGCCCGGCCAATTGGTTCAGCAGATTCAAGCGGTTTTGCTTGATGGCGGCATCGTCGGCCATGACCATCACGCCGTCGAAGAAGGCATCGACTTGTGGTTTGATGGCGGCCAATTCGGTTAAGGCCGTCTGAAAATCACCTTGGGCAACAGCGGCGGCAATTTTAGGCTGTAAACCGCGTGAGGCGGCAAACAAGGCTTTTTCTTCGTCTTGCTGCAACAGGCTTTCGTTGACGGCGCCCAATTCGGCATCGGCTTTTTTCAGCAGATTTTGCACACGTTTGTTGGCAGCGGCCAGCGCAGCGGCTTCCGGCAATGCTTTAAACGCGGCCACGGCTTGAAGTTTGGCTTCCACATCGTTCAGGCGGCTTGGATTTTTCGCCAATACGGCGGCCACGATGTCTTGCGGATAATCATTTTGCAGCAACACCGCCAAGCGCGCCTGCATGAATCCGGCCACTTCAGACGGCGTGTTGGCATTGAGCAAACCTTGCGGGAATGCGGCAAAGGCCGTCTGAACCAGCTCGTTAACGTCCAAATCGTTTTGCATCACCATACGCAAAATACCCAAAGCCGAGCGGCGCAGGGCGTAAGGGTCTTTGTCGCCGGTCGGAATCAGGCCGATGCCCCAAATGCCGACCAGCGTTTCCAGTTTGTCTGCCAGTGCCGCGGCGGTGGCAATCTTGCCTTCAGGCAGTTTGTCGCCGGCAAAACGCGGCCAGTAATGCTGCTCGATGGCGTTGGCGGTTTCTTCGCTTTCGCTGTCCAAGCGGGCATAGTATTTGCCCATCGTGCCTTGCAATTCAGGGAATTCGCCCACCATTTCGGTGACCAAGTCGGCTTTCGACAAACGGGTTGCGCGCTCGGCAGCGGCGGCATCCGCGCCCAAACTGTCGGCGATGTGACGGCTGATGGCAGCCAAACGCTCAATGCGCTCGGCTTGGTTGCCCAGTTTGTTGTGGTAAACCACTTGCGAGAGCTTAGGCAGGCGGCTTTCCAGCGTGGCTTTTTGGTCTTGCTGATAGAAGAACTCGGCATCGGCCAAGCGCGCACGCAACACGCGTTCGTTACCGGAAATAATGTGCGAAGGATCAGCGGCTTCAAGGTTGGACACCAGCAAGAAGCGGCTCATCAGCTTGCCCGAAGTGTCTAACAGGGGGAAGTATTTTTGGTTTTGCTGCATGGTGAGAATCAAACATTCTTGCGGCACGGACAAGAAATGTTCTTCAAAACCGGCTTCCAATACCACCGGCCATTCCACCAATGCGGTGACTTCATCCAATAAGCTGTCGTCGGCCGCTACGGTGGCGTTCAGACGGCCTGCCTGTTGGTTTAAGGCCGTCTGAATTGCATCCTTACGCTCGGCAAACGAAGCAATCACTTTGCCTTCGGTACGCAGTTGTTCGGCATAGCTGTCGGCCTGTTGAATGGTGATCACGCCGTCTGAAAGGAAGCGGTGGCCCAAAGTGGTGTTGCCGCTTTGTAAGCCCAAAACGCTCGCGTTCACCACATCGGCACCGTGCAGCACGATCAGGCTGTGCACCGGACGCACAAAGGTAAAGGTGCTGCTGCCCCAACGCATCACTTTCGGAATCGGCAGTTTTTTCACAGCCTGATTGATGATGTCGTCGAGCAGGGCAGACAAAGGCTGGCCGGTTTGGGTAAATTCATAGGCAAACACGTCTTGCTTGCCGTCGTGAATCACTTTCAAATCTTCAATCTTCGCCCCCGCACCGCGCGCAAAACCTTCCAAAGCCTTGGTCGGCGCGCCATCTTTCATGCCGTTGGCTACGGCAGGGCCTTTTTTCACAATCTGCTGATCAGCCTGAACAGGCTTCACGTTTTTCACCTGCACAGCCAAACGGCGCGGCGAAGCATAAGCGGTTACGGCGGTTTCACCGTCAATCAGTTGCGCTTTTTCCAAGCCTTCGGCAATGGAAGCGGCAAAATGGTTGCTCAGATTATTCAGGGCTTTGGGGGGCAGCTCTTCGGTTAAGAGTTCGATTAAGAGGGTTTGGGTCATTATTTGCTTTCAATCAATAATTGAACGACTGCTCTTCAAACAGGCCGTCTGAAAATAGGTTTTACCCAGCAAAAATATGGGTTTGATTATACAGAAAGTTAAAAAGGAAATTAAGCCGAAAAGCCGCCCTTTTAAGTTGGGCAGCTTTTACAGCAGAAAGCTTTTCAATAAGTGAGGATAGGTTTTACTTAGCCAATAATATCTGTCTTTGTCTGAAGTATATCTCCGTACTTAGCCATTTTTTACTCGTTTGGCTTAATCTCAAGAGCATTAATTTTCTGATTTAGGAGATTTTGGCTTTTATCAATCATCTCACGATAAATGGTATTTTGTTTACCCCATAAAGTCGAAAATAGCTCTTCTTTATGTCCTACCAGGAATGGCGAAGTAATAACACCTTTCATCCCTCCATGTTGCTCTATATAGCGGTCTATGGTGTTATGAAACACACGATCGTGTTCATCCCATGTATGGATTTTTGAATAAGCAGATTGATTGTAAATATTAAAAACCATACTGACTAATCGATCAATACTGTAAAAATTTTCTTTATTCCCTTTTATGTTTGATTGAGAAATTTTCGTTTCTTCGGATAAATCAGCTATCAATCCTGAATAAATATCCCAAGGTATAGGTGTATTTTCTAAAGTGCTTTTTATTTCTTCATAGCGTTGCTCAAATTCTGGATTAAACAACACATCATCTTCGCAGATGGTAACATTAGGAAGTTTAAAATCTTCTGCAACACGCATCATGAATTTATAACTTAATCCGCAGCCTATCCATCCTATGTTGTGGCGTAATCCCGGGAAAACATAGATACCGTAGTGATTGTCGTGGTCAAAATCCCGTCTTCTTGCAACAGATTCAGGAAGGCTAAGACACCAAAAATTACCTTTTGGTTTAACATATTTACTGCTTAAACGGTAAAAGGTTTCGAAATCAATCAAATCTTGAGAGAGTAAGAAACGATAGAGATAAAATTGGAATTTATCTGGTTGTTGCTGGAAATGATAGATATCTTGCAAACGTTTTTCAAAATCTTTTGGTGAATTTAGCCAAAAACTTATTTGTTGAACCATTGAGTCAATATCATCAATTTCTATGAAGTCAACAATACCGTTTAATTCGGTATGATCATTTTGGTCGCTGCCTTTTTCAGAAACAACCAATTTATTTAATGATAGGCATTCATAAATTCTAGTGGTTTCTAAAAGAGCATTTTCATAATAATGAATGTTTACAACAATTCTTGCTTTTTTCAATAAAGCATGTAACTCATCTCCAAATACTTCGGAAATGACTTTGACCTTAAATTTTTCTTCTAATTTTTTAAGGAATAATTGCCTGCGTTCACAATTTGGATCTCCATAGAAAGCAACATCATATTCAAAATCTACATCTTTCGGTTTTGCTTGAGATGGTAAGATTCCTATAGGCATATAGTGAAGTTGTTTAAATGACAGTTGATGCTCCTGAAGGAAAGCAATATTCGTCAGTGAATAGTCAAAAATATGGGCAGCGTTGTGTAAACGATTAAAATAATTTTCGCTAAACCATCTGCTAGAGACAGATTGTTCCATCTGGAAGGCTAAATAATGAGATGGCATAGAATCAAACATTTGTGGGCAAATGACGATATGCCATTTGTCTGAATAACCGCTGTTTGGCATCTCAAAAATAATTGACGAACTAATGCCTACTTTTTCGAGCGCGTGGCTAAATAATTTTGCAATATAGTGAGTGTGCTTGGTAGTTAAAATAACAAAGCCGCCTTCTTTTGCAGTTTCAATAGATAGTTCTTCAACCATCTGTAAATCTAAATTCTGCTGTCGAAGCAAAGCCTTAACTCCCCGGATGCCGGAAGTTTTATAAGTACGACGACAAGTTTGGTAGGCTTTTCCGATACTACCTTTTTCGTTAATTAAAGTACGGAATAACTTCCGGTAACGATTAGCCGAGCTGATTGCTTGTTCAATTTTAATTAAAGGTTTGATTAAGCGTATGACCCATAGTTTCTTGTATTTTGCAAGGCGATAATGGCTTTCTTGCAAATGTTCTTCTAAATATCCTTGATGTGAATGAAGAGTAAGCGCATTTTGAGCATGTGCATCACGGTCTTCAGTTAGCTTATTGATTTCTAAATTTAAATCTTGTATATATTGCTCTTGACTCTGAATATGTTGTCTCGTCAATTTCAGTTGTTGTTGAACAGCCTGAAGTTCCTGTTCTGTATCTTGTATTTTTGTTTGATGTTGGACAAGATAATCGATTTGCTTTTGCAAACTATCAGCTTGCTCAGAGTATTTTTCTGTTTGTTGTAAAATTTTAGACAGAGTAGTCTGAAGTTCCTGATTTTGTTGTTCGAAAGACATTATTTGTTCTCGCAATGAATAATTAATTTTATCTGATTCTTCTTGTTGCTGTTCCAGACAGTCAATTTTTACTTTAAGTACTTGAGTGTTTTTTGCGAAACTATTAGCAATAGTATCTAAGCTACGGAGTACACTTAGGTTATTTAAATTTGTGTACTTATGCTCAATACAAAAAGAATTTAATTTTCCATTTGAAAGTTTAATTTCTTTTGTATAGAAGGGAGGAACCCCGTAAGAATAGGCAATTTCTCTACATTTTTTTATATCAAGCTGGTAGTTGTTGGAAACTATTTCGTTTTTAATTTCAAAAATGTGAAAAGATTCTCCCTCTGCTAGCGAACGGCTATTTAATGAGATGGCGTTAGTCAGTATTTTAGTAATTGCTTGTGCTTTTGATCGAATTGGGAAATGTGCTAACGCAATACCCTCTAGTATTATTTGGTCAAGGGGATTTCCTGTTACTCTATCTATTAAATGATGATTACCGGTAACTGTCTGAGCATGCTCCAACATCTCTCTTGAGTATATGGCTTTTTGATGCGCTATTGGTGGATCTGTACATTCTGAAAATTCACAAAAATGATTGATATAATCGTTTGATACGCCAATTTCTATTGGTAAGAAATTTATCCAGTGTAAGGCGGCTACGCCATGTTTTTTTATTTTTAATAGATAGTCAAGGAAGAAATCTTTGACTTGTTCTTGTCCATATGTATTAGAGCAAGGATGTAGACAGATAAACTCGTCTGCATCTAACAACATAAAAATATCGGCATCAGATTGGCTTTTTGCTAGCGACAGTAATTTTTCAGAAATTTGTTGTTGCTGATGGCCAAGAGCGGTATCTTCAAATAAATGAATAGGCAATCCTTCTTCTTGAAGTTTGTGTAAAATCAGCAACGTATTATCATCACTACCGTTATCTAATACAAAGATTTCATCTGCAAATTGCAAGTTGTGCCGAATGAATGACTCAATAATATCTGATTCATTTTTTACCATGGATACAATCGAAAATTTCATTTTTTCCCCTCTAATTTAGGATATTTTTTATCTTTGAAGTAAAATTAAGAAGACTGAGATATTATTCACTTGCTATCGGTATGTGATGTAATGCAGCATAATAGCCCTGCTTTGCCAAAAGCTCTATATGGCTGCCTTCTTCAATAATTTTTCCTCCATCCATTACGATAATACGGTCAACCTTCTCAATTGTACTTAAACGATGGGCAACAATAATACTTGTACGTCCATGCATCAGATTTTCTAAGGCTTGTTGAACTAAGCGTTCGGATTCGTTATCCAGTGCGCTGGTGGCTTCGTCCAGCAGCAGAATCGGAGCATCTTTGAGAATAGCGCGTGCGATGGAAACGCGTTGGCGTTGTCCGCCGGAGAGTTGGCTGCCGTTGGCACCAATCGGCTGGTGTAAACCATACGGAGAATTCTCTACCAGATCTCTCAGATTGGCAGCTTCGAGTGCAGCCATTACTTCGGCTTCCGAGGCTTCTGGGCGGCTGTAACGGACGTTTTCCAATAATGTATCGTCAAATAGAAAAACGTCTTGCGACACGAGTGCGAATTGACTGCGTAAATTGATCAATTGCACATCGGCAATATTAGTACCGTCGAGATAGATTGCACCTGAGCTTGGCTCTATAAAGCGTGGAAGCAGGTTTACAGCAGTCGTTTTACCGCTGCCGGAGCGACCAACTAAGGCAATACGTTCGCCCGGTAGTATATCAAGATTGAAGTTGTCGAGCGCTTTGCAACTTTCTTCATTGTAGCGTACATCAACATGATCAAATTTCAGACGGCCTTTTACCTTGGATAGGATTTTTGTGCCAGTGTCATTCTCAGGTAAATTATCCAAAAACTTACAGACATCATCCGAAGCCAGAAACATGGTTTGCATGGGGATGCTGATGTTGGCCAAATTTTTAATCGGTGAGAGCATTTGCAGCATGGCGACGATAAAGGCCATGAATTCGCCAATGGTGGTGTAGCCCTGTTGGCTTTGCCATAAGGCGATGAAAATGACTACGGCTAAGGCGAATGAAGCGATGAGTTCGCTAAAGGGTGAACGTGCGGCAGAAGCTTGGGTAATTTTTTTACCTAAGCGCACGATGGTGTGGTTGACATCGGCAAAGCGGCTGGCAGCTTGTTTTTGCCCGCCGAATAGTTTTACCACGCGGTGGCCTTGGTGTACTTCGTTAACCACGTTATTCAGCGTGCCGATACTGAGTTGCGCGCTGGAGATGATGCCTTTGAGGCGGTTGCGGTAATAGCGTGACAGTAATGACAACAGCGGGAACATCAGCAATACTACCAAGCTTAACTGCCAGTTGAGATACAGCAATACGCATACCAAACCAATGACGATCAAGGTATCGCGGGTAAGGGTGATGAACACGTTGCTGGCGTTGCTGATGGATTGTTCGGCCATCTGAACCATGCTCATCAAGACAGTGCCGGATGGGTTTTTTTGATGGTAATCTGAAGAAAGGGTGAGCATGTGTTGGAACATATCGCGGCGGATATGGCTGACGGCCATTACCGACACCCAAGTCATTAGGTAGGTACTGGCGAAGCGGCAGATGCCGCGAATCAATACAATCACAATTAAAAACAGCGGAACCGTCCAAACTTTGTTTTCGGTGCCCCAAATCATGTGATTAAACTGGTCCTTCCAGTTTTGCACGGTAGCCATAATGCCACTGGCGGTATTTAATTCCGGCGGTGCGCTGGGCGCGGCAAAGCCTTGATTAACCAATGGTGCGATAAAGGCGGCCAGATAGCTTTCGGTAGCGGCCACGCCGACAATGGCCAGCAATGCCCAAATAATACGCGCTTTGTAGGACTTCACATAGGTGAGCAGACGCATGAAATTGTGCGTGTCGGCTTTAGTGAAGAGTCCGAAGGTGAGTTTTTCTATCATAAGGCACTTTTAGTGGGTAAAGCTTGGCTGCGTGATTGTTTCAGGCGGCTTGCTTTAGTCTAGCTGGTTTGGCTTGATTTGGTATGCTCGGCAAATAAACATACCGGATTTAAATTTCAGACGGCCTTTGTGATTGAGTCAAGGCCGTCTGAAACTGTTATGCTGCTTTGTTTTTAATCAATGGAAAGCCTAGTTGTTCACGGCTTTCCACGAATTTTTGTGCCACAATGCGGCTTAAGGTGCGGATGCGGCCGATATAGGTGGCGCGCTCGGTAACGGAAATGGCTCCGCGTGCATCAAGCAGGTTAAAGGTGTGGCCGGCTTTCAACACCAATTCGTAAGCCGGCAGGGCAAGGCTGGTGTCGTCGATGTCGAGCAGGCGTTTGGCTTGGGCTTCGTAGCCGTTAAACTGGCGCAGCAGCCATTCGGCATCGCTGTATTCGAAGTTGTAAGTGGATTGTTCCACTTCGTTTTGGTGATACACATCGCCATAAGTGACGGCTTGGCCATCAGGAGTGTGTGACCAAACCAAGTCATACACGTTTTCCACGCCTTGCAGATACATGGCCAAACGCTCAATACCGTAGGTGATTTCGCCCAATACCGGTGAGCAGTCAATGCCGCCGACCTGTTGGAAATAGGTAAATTGGGTGACTTCCATGCCGTTGAGCCATACTTCCCAGCCCAGGCCCCATGCGCCGAGGGTAGGGTTTTCCCAGTCGTCTTCGACAAAACGGATGTCGTGCACTTTGGGGTCGATGCCCAATTCGCGCAGCGAATCCAGATATAAATCCTGAATATCGGCCGGCGCAGGCTTCAAGGCCACCTGAAATTGGTAATAGTGTTGCAGGCGGTTGGGATTGTTGCCGTAGCGGCCGTCTTTCGGGCGGCGGCTCGGTTGCACATAAGCGGCATACCAAGGCTCGGGGCCGAGTGCGCGCAGACAAGTGGCAGGATGGCTGGTGCCTGCGCCGACTTCCATGTCGAAAGGTTGGATTAAGGTGCAGCCTTTATCAGCCCAGAATGTTTGCAATTTGAAGATGATTTGTTGGAAAGTCAGCATGGCTTTTGTTATCAGATAATCGAAAGGCCTTATTTTACTGTTTTGATGAGGTTTTGAATAGTTTTGTCCGTCGTTATCTGCGGATTTTTCAGACGTCCTTGCATAATGATTGCGATTGTCGGCGACGGCAGTATTTAAGATAAGGGAAGTTGCGCTACAAATACGGCTTTTTAGGTATAATGGCGGCTAAATGGCTTTTTAATGGTTTAACTTAAAAGAGGAAACGGAATATGTCGGATAATGACGATCACAAAGAACAACGCTTGGGTTTATGGATTGCCGGCGGCGCCGCAGCGTTGGCAACGGTAATAACCCTGTTTCTTTCTGTTTGGGGTTGGGAAACCGGTAAAATCGAAGGCTCACCGAATTATGGTCAAACTGAAATGGTCGCACATGATCATGCTGCCGCTGCACATAATCTTGCCGATGATGAGGCGGCGGTATTTGTGGAAAACGGTATTGTAAAATTCTACTTTGCGACCGGTAAATCTGATTTGGCTGCCGGTGCGGAAGAGGCATTGAAAGATATATTGGCCGGTGTGAAAGGTGGTCAAAAAGCAGTCGTATCCGGTTTTCATGATTCGACCGGTAATCAAGCGTTTAACGAGAAATTGTCTAAAGATCGTGCTTTGGCGGTAAAAAATGCTTTGATGGGCTTTGGTGTGCCGGAAGAGCAAATTGAATTGCGCAAACCGGCAGACACCGAAGGCAGCGGCAGCAATGCAGAAGCGCGCCGTGTGGAAGTGGTGTTGGAATAAAATCGGTGGTTTGAAGGCAAATTTTAATGCCGTCTGAAAAAGTTTCAGACGGCATTTTTGATGAGTGGAATGTTTGGGATTATCCGGTAGGTTTCTTTAACAAAGCAAAGATAATGTCTTTATTTGTTCGGTGAATGGCTGATAAAGGCCGTCTGAAACGATAAGGATAAAAAAGCCCTATGCATTGCATAAGGCTTTTTGATTTGGTGGGTGATGACGGAGTCGAACCGCCGACATTCTGCTTGTAAGGCAGACGCTCTACCAACTGAGCTAATCACCCAGAAAAATAATATTGATGACTTCAATATTTGCAAAGGTTTGGCGCGGCGGACGGGGCTCGAACCCGCGACCCCCGGCGTGACAGGCCGGTACTCTAACCAACTGAGCTACCACCGCGCAAGCAATTGTGTTGCCACAACTGCCAGAAACTTGGTGGGTGATGACGGAGTCGAACCGCCGACATTCTGCTTGTAAGGCAGACGCTCTACCAACTGAGCTAATCACCCAGAAAAATAATATTGATGACTTCAATATTTGCAAAGGTTTGGCGCGGCGGACGGGGCTCGAACCCGCGACCCCCGGCGTGACAGGCCGGTACTCTAACCAACTGAGCTACCACCGCGCAAGCAATTGTGTTGCCACAACTGCCAGAAACTTGGTGGGTGATGACGGAGTCGAACCGCCGACATTCTGCTTGTAAGGCAGACGCTCTACCAACTGAGCTAATCACCCATTGACGCAAAACTGCGAAGCCGCTATTAAATCAAAAAACGATATCTTGCGCAAGTTTTATTTTTATATAATTAAGATTCACCCTGTAAGCTCCAGTTTTCAAAAGAAATAATTTTGTCTTGTGGACCCGCAACGACTAAGATGTCACCGGGAGATAAAGTGAAATCCGAGTCAAAATCTTCAATGCGGCTGGCACTACGGCGTACAAATAATAGTTTGATGCCTAAATCGGCCAAAGGCAAATCACGCACAGGATGGTCAATGGCGTAGGCTTCACCGGTTAGCGCAAAGGCATGGCGACAGATGTGTTTGTGTTCTTCGGAAAAAATGGTTTCGTCATCACTGCCGACGAATAAGTCTTCTAAGAAGCTATAGCCGCTGCGGCGGATATTCATGATGGTTTGATGTACATGGTTGTAGGGCGAACCATTGGCCAACATGGCATAGCTGGCCAGAGCCAGGCTGGTTTCCTTGGTATCGGAAACGGCTTCTTCCACTCCCATTTCAGTCAGGCTTTTGACGTAATCGTCGTCAATTGCGCGCGCGTAAATCGGCATGGTCGGGTGCAGGGAAATAATATTGTTCACCACATGCTTAGCTTCAGCCATATTGTTGAGCGTCAGCACCACCATTTTGGCACGCCCCAAGCCGGCTGCTTCCAATACTTCGCGGCGTTTGGCATCGCCAAATGCTACCGGTTCGCCTGCGCTGCGGGCAACCTGAATGCGCTCGACATCCAAATCCAGAGCGAAATAGGGGATGTTTTCCTGCGACAAAATACGGCCGACGGTTTGACCGCCGCGACCAAAGCCGATAATCAAAACGTGATCGGATTTGCTCATGGTTTCAACCAGCATATTGTGCAAATCCAGCGCTTTCATGTCCCAATTAGACTTGATAAAGCGGTTGATGAGCTTATCGCTGCTACCCAACAGGAACGGTGCGATTATCATCGACAACAATACGGCAGCGGTAGCCGCTTGCTCTAATTCGGGTGAAACCATATTGATTTTGCTGGAAATTGCCAGCATGACAAAGCCGAACTCACCGCCTTGCGCCAAATACAATGCGGCCTTCATGCTGTCGCCGACAGGATGTTTCATGCGGAAGGTAATCAAGAATACTATCAATGCTTTCAGCCCCACCAACATCGCCAGCAACACCAAAATCATCTGCCAATTATTAATTAGCGCTTGAATATCCAGCTTCATGCCGACGGTGATAAAGAAAAAGCCGAGCAAAATGTCGCGGAATGGGCGAATGTCGTCTTCTACTTGGAAGCGGTATTCGGTTTCCGACAGCAGCATACCGGCAACAAACGCGCCTAAAGCCAGTGACAAGCCTTCCAGTTCGGTCAGATAGGCCACACCCAGCGTCACCAGTAAAACATTTATCATGAACAATTCAGACGATTTGCGCTTGGCCACCATGCGGAACCAAGGTGACATCAGCTTATTGCCGACAAAGAACAATACACCGAGCGTCACCACCATTTTCAGTGCCGCCCAGCCCAGTTCTGCCCACAAATTACCTTCGCTGCCGGTCGCCAGCGCCGGAATCAGAATCATCAGCGGCACCACCGCAATATCCTGCATCAGCAAAACACCCATCGACATTTGGCCGTGCGGGTGACCCAATTCGGTTTTCTCCGACAAAATGCGGCTCACAATCGCGGTAGAGGACATCGCTAACGCGCCACTGACGGCAAACGCCCAATTAAACGGTGTGCCCATCAGCATCAAAATGCCCATAATCGCCAACATACTGATGACCACCTGTAAGCCACCCAGGCCGAACACCAATTTTCTCATCGCTTTGAGTTTCGGCAGCGAAAACTCCAAGCCAATGCTGAACATTAAAAACACAATACCGATTTCGCCCAAGTAATCCGTGGCATGACTTTTGGGAATCAGGCTGAACATGCCCGGGCCGGCGATGAAGCCGACCAGCAGATAACCGAGCATGGAAGGGATATTGAACTTACGGCAATAGATAACGGTGATGACCGAAACCAGCAGAACGATGACGACATGTGCAAGGGAAAACTCATGCATAAAAGGCGGCCCAGTTATGAATAGACAGAAGAATAAGCAAGGTCGTCTGAAAAAATCTTAGCGAAACAGGGCGGGGATTTATGCAAACGGCGGAAGATAGTCGTTTATTATAGAAATAATACAGCGCTGCCAGCTCCCTTATGTACCACCTGTACACGGCGGCCGCTGTCGCCTTGTCTTATTTCTATTTTAAACAACTATAAATTATAGCAAAAAATAAGGGAGATTCAGGGTTTTATCGACAAAAGGCCGTCTGAAAACGATTTTTCAGACGGCCTTTCCATTCGCATAAATCTTAAGGCATCAACATGCCGCCGTTGACGTGCAGCGTTTGGCCGGTAATGTATTTGGCTTGGTCGGAAGCCAAGAACAAAACCGCATCGGCAATGTCTTGCGCTTCGCCGAATTTGCCTAAAGACGTTTGTGTTTCAAACATTTTGCGGGTTTCTTCCGGCAGAGCGCGGGTCATATCGGTATTGATAAAGCCCGGTGCTACGCAGTTGACGGTAATCCCGCGGCTGCCTACTTCGCGCGCCATCGATTTGGAAAAACCGATTAAGCCCGCCTTGGCCGCAGCATAGTTGGTTTGACCGGCATTGCCCATCACACCGACAACGGAAGTGATGTTGATGATGCGGCCGCTGCGCTGTTTCATCATGCCGCGCAACACCGCTTTGGAAGCGCGGAACACCGATTTCAGGTTGACCTGCATAATCTCATCCCATTCCTCTTCCTTCATTCGCATTAATAAGTTATCGCGCGTAATGCCGGCATTGTTGACCAAGATGTCCAGTTTGCCGAATCCTTTTTTAATCTCGGCAATCAATGTTTCGATGCTTTCAGGTTCGGCAGAATTCAACGCGCGGCCTTGACCGCCCCATTGCGCCAAACGCTCGCCGATTGCTGCTGCTCCGCTGTCGCTGGTGGCGGTGCCAATCACGGTGGCGCCCGCAGTAGCTAATGTATCGGCAATCGCCGCGCCGATACCGCGCGATGCGCCGGTAACTAAGGCGATTTTGCCACTTAAATCTTGATTACTCATCCAGAATCCTTTCGTTGCGTAAAATGAAGTTTCAGACGGCCTTTATAGCATAAATAGGCTTTTTAATCTAATTTTGTAAGGTTGTATGCTGTCTAAAAGGATAAAGCATTTATTTTTTATTTTGGTAGGTCAATCGGCTGATGTGGATGAATATCTAAAATATAGCGTATCCAGTTGCCGAAGCTGTATTTCTCATAAATTTCAGACTGCATTTCATGATAAGGCTTATCCATGAATGTTTTTAATCCCTCTAAATCGTTGCCGCGCCACACGAAGATGTTATCAGGATGATAAAAATCGTATCGGGTAATGTCGGTATTGGTGGTAATCAGTTTCTTGCGGTAGCCTAAAGCTTCGAATGGTCGGAAGGACAGGCCGTTGTGGGCAGGGGTTTTAAAGTCGACAAGAACTTTAGCTTGTCTTTGAGCGGCTTGAAGATTGTCTGCAAAACTTCTGACTCCTTGAAAGGTTTGAATGTTATCAGGGTATTGCTTAGACAAAATGTCAGAGGAAATATCCAAACTGCCGATATGGAAATCTAAGCTTAAGCCTAATTTTTCAGCGGCCTTTGCGAAGGTACTGATTTCTTCAACACGGTTAGGATAGTGTAAACCGACAAAATATAAATCATGCTTGAGGTCAGCAGAGATTGTCGGAATATGGTCAAAATAGAAATTTGTTGCCGGTAATAGATTGGGTTGATGACTTAAATCTGTGGGGTCAAAAACGTAAAATTTATCAAATAATCTGATATATTGGTGGATTTTTGAGAAGCGGCTCAATCCGTCCCATTGGTAATTAACCATCTTATGACGAACGTGATGTTTGATGGTTTGCAGAAAATCTTGTGTGTAAATATCACCCCGAATAAATAAGG
Organism: Neisseria weixii; assembly: GCF_042658245.1. NCBI lineage: Bacteria > Pseudomonadati > Pseudomonadota > Betaproteobacteria > Neisseriales > Neisseriaceae > Neisseria > Neisseria weixii. The sequence goes on along the minus strand of NZ_JBHSPY010000008.1, from coordinate 5,017 downwards.
CATAATCTACATGGCCATATTGAGCGATTTGTTTTTCGACATGGTCGAGCAGTATTTTAGACTTTAATTTGTCTTTAGCGTATTTGTCGCTCAGAATGACTTGTTGAAATTTTATTTTCAGGCGGTGAAAAGCAGATGGATAATGGAAATCCTGCCCGGGCTGAATGGCGCTGATTACCTCAAAACCATGATGCTTTAATGCGATTTCTATGGTTTGATAAATCAGATTATCGGTTGGCATTCCGAGTAAAATAGTTGGCTTCTGGGTCATGATTCCATAATTCCCAGTATGCGGTAAAGCCAGTTTTTCAATGCATATTGCTGCTTGATTTCAGAAGGAATAGGGCGGTAAGGACGGACTAAAAAGTCATTTAAATCATTTAAATGATTGCTGTCCCAAACAAAAATATTGTCTTCGTGGTAGAAATCGGCATTTAAGATGGTTTGATTGGTGGTAATTAATTTTTTATCTAAACGCAGTGCATCAAAAACCCGAAATGATAAACCGTAATAATCAAACTGGGCAAAGTCGACAATGGCTTTACAGCAAGCTGCATTATGCATATTTTGTTCAAACGTGAGAACAGTATCACGATTAAGATAAGTGATGCCGTCTGAACCAAAAGCAGTTCTGGCCCGATCATCTTTACAATAGATATGGAAATCTAAAGGAAAGTGATGACGGCGTGCTTCTTCGATGAACAGTTTGGTACGCTCTTCCCGACGTGACTCATAGCCACCCAAAAAATATAATCGGTCATTCAGTGGACATGTTTCAACCGGCATATCAAAGAAGAAATTGGTTGTCGGTTTAAAGCCGTATTGCGGATAACGGACGGAGTCGTTGGGGTCGAAAACCCAGCAGTGATCGAAATAATCCAAATATTCAAAAATATCCGGAAAACGATCGATACCATCCCATTGATAATTGATACAGATGTTACTGTGTTGCCGGATGGTGTGGATAATTTCTTTAGGATAAATATTGGCACGAATGCACAAGGCGTAATCAGCTTTTTTTCCCTTTAGTGCAGATAATTTTTTTTGAATGTCATCAGAGTAGCGAAGGTATTTCATTCGTTTTTTGTAGTTAAGATCTTTTTTGATGACTTTTTGATAAGTACCGTAAATTCGGCTGGTCAGATTAGGATAATAAGAATCTCTATCATCATAACAAAGATTAATCACATCGAAGCCGTGGAAACGCAGATTTTTTTCCAAATACTGATCAAATCCGTAGATATGTGGAATGGCTAAGATAATGGTTTTATTGTTCATCTTTTTGTCATAATGTTGAAAGTTTATAGACATTTCAGACGGCCTTGCTTTCTGGCCGTCTGAACATATACCATGAGATGAAATCAAATCAATGCGCTTCAACAAAAGCCTTCACGCTGTCGCTGGAAACCAATGCGCTGCATACGGCTTCTTTGTTGATGCGTTTGGCCAAGCCTGCCAATACTTTGCCCGGGCCGCATTCGGCGGATTCGGTAATGCCTTCGCTGACTAAGGCGTTGACGGTTTCCGTCCAGCGTACAGGGCTGTAGAGTTGGCGAACCAAGGCATCTTTAATGGCTTCAGGACTGTCGTAAGCAGCCACGTCGGCGTTGTGAATCACGCGGATTTGCGGTTGTTTGATGTCGACTGTTTTTAAGGCTTCGGCCAGTTTCCCGGCGGCAGGTTTCATCAGGCTGCAATGCGAAGGTACGGATACAGGCAGCGGCAGGGCGCGTTTGGCACCGGCTTCTTTGGCGGCAGTCATGGCGCGTTCTATGGCAGCGGCATTGCCGGCAATGACTACTTGGCCGGGCGAATTGAAGTTGGCTGCTTCGACTACTTCACCTTGTTCGGCAGCCGTGCAGATGGCTTTGACTTGTTCGTCTTCTAAACCTAAAATCGCTGCCATGGCGCCCACGCCTTGGGGTACGGCCGATTGCATTAATTCTGCACGCAGGCGAACCAGTTTCACGGCATCGGCAAAGTCTAATGCACCCGCGGCAACCAATGCGGTGTATTCGCCCAAGCTGTGGCCGGCAACCACGGCCGGTGTTTTACCTCCGGCTTCTAAATAGGCGCGGTAGGTAGCCATGCCCGCAGACAGCATAATGGGTTGCGTGTTAACAGTTTGGCCGATCAGCTCGGCATCTTCACCGTTAATCATCGCCCACAAGTCTTGACCCAATGCGGCAGAAGCTTCATCGAAAGTGGCTTTCACGACGGCTTGTTCGCTAAACCCGTTCATCATTCCTAAACTTTGCGAGCCTTGACCGGGAAAGAAAAATACAAAAGACATGATATTCCTTTAATTTCTTAATCTTTAATTTCTTAATAATGAGAGAAGTGGATTATCTGCGTAATGTATCAGTAGGGCATAGGTTATGGCAATATTTATCGCCACCGTCAGCCAAAAAAGGCGGATAAAACTGATTTTGCTGGTTTTGTGGTTGTAAACCGCCCGCGAAACCAAAGCGCCCGGCCAGCCGCCAAGAGTATCAAGAATATGCAGGTTTTTTTCCGGAATTCTGCCTTGGTATTCGTAACTTTTCTTTTTCGGATTCCGGGCGATCTGTTTGTCAAACTTATACATCAGGTAAGACACGACGCTGACGGCAAAATACAGTCCGGCCAATATCTTAGAAACGGAGGCCACGCACACGGTAAATACAGTGGCAATCAGGATGTTGATTAAAAATCTCGGCATATTGGCGGTGGAAAGTCTTGGGCGGTTGTAGTCTGAAGGAAAGTCATCATGCAGAGAAACTTCATCTCCGCGCAAAACCACTTTTGCCGCTTTCTGGCGTTCTTCTTTAACCGTCGGCTTGCAATAAAAGCTGACACTTTGGCCGATTTTCGGGCGTGCGGTGGCGTAGTGGAAGCTACTGATGTGGAAGAACACCGTTTGGGCATCGCTGCCATAGCGGATAAAGCCGTAGCCTTTAACATCGTCCCATGAAGTAACTTCACCGCTTAATACTTGATTCACTGGTAATTCGGTCAAGGTTTCGGGTTCGGGCGCTTTATAAAGTTTGTAAATGCTTTCAATAATGCGCGGTTGCTCGGTGGGTAAAGTGGCTGTATCTGTTGCAGTTTCGATTGAGGCTGTTTGAAACAGCGGTTCTGCCTCCGGTGGCGGTAAAAAAGTGGCATCAGTCATCATCCATTGGCCATTTTCGTGTTGGAATAAGTTTCCTTTAAATCGGTCGCCGATTTCAGGAACGCGGCTTTGGTCGGCTAAAAATTGACCTAAGATGAAAATAGGTGTCGGATTGCCTACTTCCTTACCAAAGCCGCCATTTTGCATAAAATCCCAGTCGACAATGGTAATGGTGGTTTTTTGTGCGGCTGGTGCTACGCGTTCGGCGAGAGTGATGTTTTGGGCGGATGGTTTGTGTTGGCTATGATCCAGATTGAAGCATACGCGGTCGCCTGTTTGTGGCGCGAGATAGTCTGCGGCTAATGACAGGCCGTCTGCAAAGATGCGTTGTCCGGTTTCGGCCATAATGGTGCCGCGTTGCATGTCGTTGAACCAATGAAGAATTGTCCCGTAATATTTTTCTTGAGTCATTTTTTATTATCTAAAATCAGTAAAATTGGTTATTGGATGTAAAGAGTAATAAGCGGTTAATTATACTGATTTATTATAATGATGTGTATTCTGATTGCATAAAAATACCGCTTATTCTAATTTGCTTGCACTGCGGTGCAAATTAGAATAAGCGGTATTTTTATTCGGGATAACGAGCGAATATCAGTATTTCACCAATACTGCGCCCCATGCGAAACCGCCGCCGATGCCTTCGAGCAGCAGGTTTTGGCCTCGTTGGATTTGTCCGTTGCGAATACCGTGGTCTAAAGCCAGCGGAATCGAGGCGGCGGAAGTGTTACCGTGATCTTGTACGGTGAGAATGACTTTATCAGTACTCAGCCCCAAGTGTTTGGCGGTAGCGTCGATGATGCGTTTATTGGCCTGATGCGGTACCAACCAGTCTATTTGGTCTTGCTCGTAACCGGCTTCGGTGATGACATCATCGGCTACTTGCGACAGCATCTTCACAGCAAATTTGAATACGCCCGGGCCATCCATTTTCAGATAGGGGGTGCCGCATATTTGACCATCAGCGATTTGCACCGGCACTTTGAGTAAATCTAAATAGTTGCCATCGGCTTTCAATTTGCTGTGGATAATGCCCGGTTTATCTGAGGCTCCCAATACCACCGCGCCGGCGCCGTCGCCGAATAATACGCAGGTGGTACGGTCATTCCAATCAAGAATGCGACTGAAGATTTCGGCGCCAATCACCAATACGTTTTTGGCCATGCCGCTTTTAATATAGGCGTTGGCCGTGGTTAAAGCATACATGAATCCCGCACACACGGCCTGTACGTCAAAAGCAGGGCAGCTATTGGTGATGCCGAGTTTTTGCTGCACGATGGTGGCGGTCGACGGGAACTGCATGTCGGGTGTGGTGGTGGCCACAACGATTAAATCAATATCGTCGGCATTAAGCTTAGCTGATTCCAGTGCGCGTTGTGCGGCTTGGACGGCCAAATCACTGGTTTTTTCGTTGTCGGCTGCAATATGGCGAAATTTGATACCGGTGCGCGTGGTAATCCATTCGTCGGAAGTATCTACTTTTTTTGCCAAGTCATCGTTGCTGACGCGGTTGGCGGGAAGATAGCTGCCGGTGCCTAAAATTTTGGCATATTGCATAATGAAAAGCCCTTTGAAATGATTGGAACAGATTGCCGTATTGTAAGCGAAAAATCAGGATTTTTGTAACAAAAAACCGTTGTTTTAATTTAATAAGGATTAGGTAAATTCTTTTTAGTAAGATGACTAACCCATTTAAAGGCTAGAACCCGCAGGCTGAGTTTATGAAGACCAGACAGGCCAAACGCAAAAACCCGTTTATCGCCGAGAAACCCGGCCACGAAAAAAAACCGGGCGGAACTGATTGAAGAGTGGCGTTACATGAGGGCGGGGAACGGCTACCTAAAGCACATGAAAGCCCTCAAC
>NZ_JBHSPY010000007.1:0-85756 GCF_042658245.1 Neisseria weixii | reverse complement strand
GCTGATTGGGGGAAATACGGACGGGAAACACGTCTGAAAATGAAAAAACGGTTACCTGATTGTTCAGGTAACCGTTTGGATGGGGTGGCCGGTATTTTGCAAAGGTCTCAAGATGACAGCAGCGGATTCGAGTTTGCACAAGATATGCTGCAAGGCGATGTGACTTATGCCATTAATTTTGACCGGATTCAGTTTCACCCTGAAAAAGGTTATCTGATTTTCAAATATTTGCGTTGTCACGAATCGTAATCGGTCAATCCACACACCTCGCATCCGAATCGTTATTTTTCAGAAAAACAAATTCAAATTTTTGTCTTTATTCAAAATCGCCCAAGATTTGAACGCCACTTTATATTTGGTCAATTATGCGGCAAAAGGTACGCCGCACGCGGATAAAGTGCGTTTGATGAAGGTGGTGAGTGTGAAAGAAGGGCGCAGCGAGCCGGTAGAAACGATGAATGTTGAAACCACACGCGAAGCATTCAGTGCATAGTTTCGTAAGCTGAATCGGGAATGCTGTTTAGGGTAAGAAAAGGCCGTCTGAATTTCAGACGGCCTTTTCTAAATGAGTCAAATTAATCTTTTACAAACGATACACCGTTTAATTGCGAATTTAAAATCGCGGCGCGCAAAGCGGTCAATGCTTTCGGGCGCACGAAATTGCGACGGTAGGCCAACACTACGCGACGAGTGGGGGCAGTGCCTTCAAACGGAATGATGCTGAACAATAAGTGATCGTTTTCCGTCAAAGCGGTGGCCGGCATCACGCTGATGGCCAAGCCGCTGGCAACCATGTGGCGGATGGTATTGATGGAGCTGCCTTGCAAGGTGTTGGTCAAACCTTGGATTTTCTGCTTGGCGGCCAATTCCGAACAGCTCGACAACACTTGGTCGCGCATACAGTTGCCCTCGGTCAGCAGTAAAACCTGTTCTTCGGCCAGCATCTGCGGCGTAATCGCATCCAATTCCTCGAAATGGTGGCCTTTGGGCACAATCACGAAAAACGGTTCATCATAAAGAGGCTCGGTCACAATGCCTGGCTCTTGAAATGGCTCGGCCACCACCGCGGCATCCAAATCACCGCGTTTGAGCGATTCGGTGAGTGTGTAGGTGTAGTTTTCTTCGAGCATCAGCGGCATTTTCGGTGCGGTGTCGCGCAAAGAAACAATCAATTTAGGCAGCAGATAAGGTGCGACGGTAAAAATCAGCCCCAGCTTAAATGCGCCTTCCAATTCGTTTTGCTCTTCATTGGCCAAGTGCTTGATTAGATCAGCTTCTTCCAACACACGGCGGGCTTGGGCAACGATGCGTTCGCCTGCTTCGGTGGTGATGATGTCGTTGCTGCTGCGGTCAAACAGTGAAACCGACAGCTCTTCTTCCAGCTTTTTAATTGCAATGGAAAGGGTGGGCTGGCTGACAAAGCAGCGGCGTGCGGCACGCCCGAAATGGTGTTCTTGCGCAACGGCTACGATGTAACGCAATTCGGTTAAAGTCATTCAGCAGCCTTTTTCTGTTCAGGCAGGGTAATGTTCAGTTCAAGAACGTCCAAGCCGTCTTGTTTCTCTTGGGAAATGCGGATGTCGTTTAAAGAAACATTCACGTATTTAGACAGCACTTCCAACAATTCTTTGCGCAGGGTCGGCAGGTAATCCGGCGCGCCGGTACCGTTTTCGTTGGCACGCTCTTGTGCGATGATGATTTGCAGGCGGTCGCGGGCAACTTCGGCGGTTTTGGCTTTTCTGCCGAACAGCTTATCTAACAAAGACATGGCTTAACCTCCGAACAAACGTTTGAAGAAGCCTTTTTTCTCTGCTTCGAGGAAACGCATTTCGCGGTTTTCGCCAAGCAGACGGGCAATCACATCTTTATAGGCTTCGGCAGCTGCCGCGCTGTTTTGGTGGATGACCGGTTCGCCGGCGTTGGATGCCTGTAGTACATTTTCAGATTCAGGAATTACGCCCAAAAGCGGAATACGCAGAATGTCGCAAATGTCCTGCACCGACAGCATCTCGCCTTTTTCCACGCGTTCCGGCGAATAGCGGGTAATCAGCAGGTGCTCTTTCACGGTGCCGCCTTGTTCGGCCTTACGCGACTTGCTCTGCAAAATGCCCAAGATACGGTCGGAGTCACGCACGCTTGATACTTCGGGGTTGGTGGTGATGATGGCTTCATCGGCAAAATACAGCGCCATCAAGGCACCTTGCTCGATACCGGCCGGCGAGTCGCAGATGATGTATTCGAAGCCCAGTTTTTTACCGGCCAATTCTTCCATCACTTTTTCCACACCTTCGCGGGTCAGCGCGTCTTTGTCGCGGGTTTGCGATGCAGGCAGGATGAACAGGTTTTCGCAGTTTTTGTCTTTAATCAGGGCTTGGTTGAGTGTGGCTTCGCCTTGAATCACATTGATTAAGTCATACACGACGCGGCGCTCGCAACCCATAATCAAGTCGAGATTACGCAAGCCTACGTCGAAATCGATTACGGCGGTTTTGTGGCCGCGCAAGGCCAAACCGCTTGCAATACTGGCGCTGGTGGTGGTTTTGCCTACGCCGCCTTTACCTGAAGTTACTACGATGATTTTTGCCACGATATTTCCTTTTTCAAATATTAAATTTAAGATTTTAAAACATTATTCGGTGTCGATTGCACTGATGACCAAGCGGTTGTCTTGCAATGAAACTTGCACCGCGCGTTTGTGCAGGTGTTCGGGTAAATCCTGCTCGAAATTGCGGTAAATGCCGGCCACGGAAACCAATTCGGCCTGCATGGAATGGATAAAAATACGCGCGTTGGTATCACCTTTGGCACCGGCCAATGCACGGCCGCGCATAGGGGCGTAAATGTGGATGTTGCCATCGGCAATCAGTTCCGCACCTTGGCTGACGATACCGGTAACGATTAAATCGCCGTTTTCCGCGTAAACCTGCTGACCCGTGCGCACAGGGGTACTGATCAATACGGTTGGGTTGCTGATAACGGTGGTGGATACGGCTTTAATGCCGGCCGGTTGTAATTGTGGCGGTTGTGGCGTATCGGACTTCTCACTGCGGCTGAACACCAAATGATAGCGCACAGCATAAGCCGCCCATGCTTCATTGTCGTGGCGCAAGCCCAAAATCTGCATGCCGTAGCGGGCAAACAGCGAAATTACAGCTGCCAAGTCTAATGATTCCGGATGTTCGAAATCCTGTACATCCAAAACAAAGGGCACAATTTCCAAACCTTGATACTGGCCGGTACGCTGGCGCAAAAATTCTTCTAATTCGGTCAAATCTGCGGTGTGCAGATGAATAGCCAACACATCCAATCGTGCCGACTTAACGTCAAACGCGGGTTTCATAGTGAGTAAACAATAAAAAAATTTAATGACGTAAGTTTACCGTGTTAATCTAAGCTATTCAATCTGTTTAGGCCGTCTGAAATGAAAAAAATATTCCATATCGTAGGCGCAGGCAGCGTTGGACAAACTTTTGCCGCTTTATTGAGCCGTCCTCCCGATTGGCAGCTTTCCCACATCTCAGCAACAGCCTGCCGCCGAATGCTTTTGGAGCAACGGTTTTAGCGGATATGAGCGATTTGCCGCCGGTAGATGTGGTCATTATCGCCACGCCGGACAATGCCATAGAAGCTACTGCCGAACGCCTTGCCCGTGAGGTCGAATTGTCCCCGCAAACCCTGGTGCTGCACTTGAGCGGCGCCAAAACCATACAGGTTTTACAAGCGGTTACGGCGCAGGGTGCATTGGCGGGCAGCCTGCATCCGGTGTTTGCCTTTGCCAATGTCGAACACTCGGTGGCGCATTTGGCCGGAAATTTGTGCGCCATCGAAGCGGAGCATGCGCAGGCTGTCGAGATTTTGCAACAATTAGCCAACGCTTTAGGTTTAACCGCGTTTGTGATGCCGTCTGAATATAAAGCGCGTTACCATGCGGCGATGACGGCAGAAGAGCAGGCGGCCTACCGCGTGTGGGCGCAGATGACTTTGAATTTGGCCGCAGCAAGATTGGATAAACAATCGGTGGAAAAAGTTCAGGCGGTCTTAAATTCGGGAATAAAATCTGTTTGAGGCAGCTTGGACGTACCGCCGCATGATGGCTTGATGCGCGGCTGAATTTAAACGCAATCAAGGCCGTCTGAAACCTGACAAATGGTTTCAGACGGCCTTGATTCATTGCTTAAATGCATCACTATTAGTTTTGTGGCATTGGTGGCATGTCAGGGCGTGGCTCACCTTGCATGTTCGGCTGACCCGGTTGGCTGCTTTGGGCTTTGCGGGCGGCACGTTCTTGCTGGCGTTTTTGTTGGTTTTCCAGTAATTGTTTTTGCTGTTTGGCTGTCAACACTTGGAAAATATCGTGGCGCTCTTTCAAGCGTTTCACTTCCATATCGGCCATACGTTGTTTGCGCTCGGCAGCGTGTTGTTCAAATTCGGCCTGACGCTCGTTAACCAAACGGCGGGCAGCGGCTTCGTCGAAATTTTTACCGGTAATCAAGGCTTGCTCAGCGGCGCGGCGTTGCTGCATTTTCTGCTGGAACTCGGCACGTTTGGCAGCATCAGGCGCTTGACGTTTGTCGGCTTGCTGCGGACGGTTGGCTTCCATGATTTTTTGGATTTGCGCTTTTTGTTTGCTGCTCAGGTTTAATTCTTGCAAATCGCGCGGCAATTCGCCTTTTTGATACATTTTCTGACCGTGTTTGTGCATGTGGCCGTGTTTGGCCGGACGGCTGTTTTGCGATACGGCATCAGCGGCGCTGGCGACACCGGCCAGACCGATTAAAGAAGCAGCGGCAACGGCAATATATTTTTTCATCATGAGGTTTGTCCTTCGAAAAGTGTTTGAGGAGTGTTTTTGGGGAGAAACAAGATGAAACGAATCATATCGCCCGCAGCGGTTAATGAGTGTGCGGGTTAGGTAAACACTGTTTGCAGATGGGTTATGGATTGTCTAAAGAGTGAACGAAAGCGTAAGGAGCCGGATCTTTGTACAATGCCTATCTTGGGTAGGTTTTTTTATGTTATACGCCGCTTGAAAGTTTAACTATCTTAATGATATGCCTGAATTTTTTGTGTTATATCCACTTTGCGCTTTATGTAAGTTGGTAATTGTCAGGGTTTCAGGCCGTCTGAAAAAATCATCAATAAGTTAATTTTTTGGTATTCAAGTTAAATAAAAACAGCGCATCGCTTAGTGATGCGCTGTAGGGATAATGCTTAAGCATTTAATGATGGATGTCCAACACTTTAGCGGTATGGCTGATGATTTCTTCGGCAAATTCGGGATTGTCGTTCAATTTTACGCCATAGCCCGGTATCAGCTCTTTCAGACGGCCTTGCCATGCATCTTTGCGTTGCGGGAAGCATTCGTTGACCAAACGAATCATCAGCGGCACGGCAGTTGACGCACCCGGTGACGCACCCAAAAGGGCGGCCAAAGAACCGTCTTCGTGCATCACCAATTCGGTACCGAATTGCAACACGCCGCCTTTTTTGTTGTCTTTCTTAATCACCTGCACGCGTTGGCCGGCGGTAATCAGTTCCCATTCGTCAGGATTGGCGTTCGGGTAGTATTCCAGCAGCGAGGCAATGCGTTCTTCTTTGGTTTTGCGCAATTCGCCCAGCAGGTATTTGGTCAACGGCAGGTTGTCCCAACCGGCGCGCAAAATCGGCAGCAGGTTGTCGCGGTGGATCGACATCGGCAAGTCCATCATCGAACCTTGCTTCAGGAAATTGGGTTTGAAACCGGCATACGGGCCGAACATCAAATAACGTTTGCCGTCAACATGGCGGGTATCCAAGTGTGGTACCGACATCGGCGGCGCACCGACCGATGCCTGACCATATACTTTGGCGTTGTGGCGCGAGGCGGTTGCTTCGTTGTTGTTGCGCAGGAACAAGCCTGATACCGGAAAACCGCCGTAGCCGCGGCCTTCCGGGATGCCGGATTTTTGCAGCAGAGACAATGCGCCGCCACCCGCACCCAAGAAGACAAAACGGGTGCGCAGAGTGAGTTTTTGCGTATTGTCTCGCGTGTCGCTGGTTTTGATGGCCCAAGCGCCGTCGGCTTCACGGTTGATTTCTTCTACATGGCGGTTGCATAACAATTTCACGCCGCGACTGGTCAGGTTTTCAATCATTTGGCGGGTGATGTTGCCGAAATCGACGTCGGTGCCTTCTGCCGAGTAGTTGGCGGCAACCGGTTGGCTTTCATTGCGGCCTTCGATGACCAGTGGCGCCCATTCGTGTATTTTATTGCGGTCGGTCGAGAACTCCATTTTCTCGAACAATTTTTGTTTTTTAAACGCGTCAAAACGTTTGGGCAGGTAGGCGCAATGTTCGTCGGTCATCACAAACGACATGTGCGGCACGCTATTGATAAACGAATTGTCGGCCATTTTGCCTTCGCTGACCAAAGTCGCCCAGAATTGTCGGCTTATCATGAATTGTTCGGCAATATTCAATGAGCGTTCGGGGTCGACAGTACCGTTGCTGCCCAACGGGGCATAGTTTAATTCGCACAAAGCCGAGTGGCCGGTACCGGCATTGTTCCAAGGGTTGGATGATTCTTGCGCAATATCGTCAAGGCGTTCGACAATGGTGATTTCCCAAGAGGGTTCGAGTTCTTTGAGCAGAATACCCAAAGTGGCACTCATGATTCCTCCACCAACCAATACAACGTCAGTTGCTTCAGTCATAGTTATACTCCTAAAGGATAGGCAATGATTTGCCTTTATGATTTTCCGTATTGGCGTCATCTGTGCATATACAATTGTTAACAACGCATATCCTTAGAATTTAGTAGATTTCGCGCAGAAATGCAAAGATTTTATGAAAGAAAACAGTGTATTCGATGATGCAAAGGCCGTCTGAAACATTCAGACGGCCTTACCGGATAAGGGATTGATTACTTATGTATTAAAAATCATTAATATCAAAAAAATTTAGATTTTCAAAAAAAGTCAAAATTGGTAAGTGTGTTTGCACTTAAAAATTACACAATAATCGCACCGAGTGAGTCGGTTGGTTTGAATGCCGCCAATACGCCTTCGATGATGCCGACGATGGTCGGGATGCCGGTCCAGCAAAACACGGCGTAAAACAAACCCATCCACACACGGCCGGCGCAGAATTTATGTACGCCAAATGAGCCAAACAATAAGGCCATGGCGACATAAAGCGCTTTGTTGCAGGTATGGGGATAAGACGAGGCATAAGAAAAAGACGGTTGCATAATACCCTCCTTAATAATAGATTGTTCTTGTTCTTGACAATGAGTATATAGGGTAGAACGTGGCAGACTCAAGGCCGTCTGAAACAGGTTTACTTGAATTTATGCGTGTTTACGAAAAGATTTGAATCAAACTAAGAATAAAAATTCTTTTGTGTGCCGGCAATAACGGTTACATTGCGCGATTGTTTATTTTTCAACGGCATAATCAGGGGGCAGCAATCGCGATTTTCTTTCCGCGAGATGTTGCAAGACACGATTATCAAAAGCCAAAACAAATTTATGGCCGGCGTGAAAAATGTTGCATATTCTCAGCTTTGTTTCCATATCTTGGAGGAACCGGGCTGCCGGTTCGCCATTTGTCGGTGCATCTTATCCTGTATGTCTGTAAGCCTTTGCCGCAAGAATTATTTTCGACTTAAAGTGGATCATGATAAACGGCGTTTGCCCTGAAATTGGGTAAGCATGGTTTTGTTTGCACTGGTTTAAAAGAGTTTGCAAAAGTTCCAGGCCGTCTGAACGCTTAAAACCTCCATTCGCCCTGTTCCGAAATAAAACCGTCTAAAGCAATATCGTGCGGCTCAATGGGTAACTCTTCGACCAATTGGCAACCGAAGCCCACCCCTATGGTTTGAGCGCGCAAACGGTATTTCATTTGCGCCAAAGACGCATCATAAAATCCGCCGGCCTGACCCAAACGGTAACCCCGTTTATCAATGCCGACAATTGGCACCAGTAATATATCCAAACGATGCGCGCGCCGTTTTTCACCGGCAAACTGCGGAATAAACAATTTAGCTTGGCCGCGTTTGCGTTCGGGTTGTTGTGTTTGATTGGCTAAGTAAGGCGTAAACCACAAGCGGCGGCTGTGAGGTTCGATATAAGGCAGATAAAGCTTCGCCCCGCGTTTTAAGGCCGTCTGAATAAAATCGTCCAAACGCAATTCCTTACCAATCGGCCAATACACACCGATGTGGCGGCCTTTTTTGATGTGTCGCTTCAGCAGGCGGTTGATGGTTTGCGTAGCGGCAGCGCGTTCGCCGGGGGACATTTGCGCACGCAAACGGCGTAAGCGGCGGCGTAATTCGGTTTTATCGAGATTCATTGGGCTTCTCTGTTTGGGCAGATGGGGCAGATTTGCGATAAAATCCGCTTCTCTTGCTATGAGGAACACGATTATGTGGCATATCGTCATTATCGGCTATTTATTTGTGGCGGTGATGTTTTCCGCTGCCCAGCCCAGCATTGCGCGTGCCTTGATTTACTTGTTTTTTTGGGCTGTGTTGCCGATGATTTTTTTATCATGGGTGGTGGTCACACGCCGCCGCAATCGTTTGATGAAACAGGCCGGCAGCGCCGAAACCGAAGGCTTAAAGCAGAAAAAAGAGGCGGCAGGGCAGGCGCAAAATCCTGATGCGGAATGATTCGGCTGAGGCGATTCATTAGGCCGTCTGAAAAATCCGACAACGCGTAAAATAAAGCACGACATTTCCCTTTTCAGACGGCCTGTTATCCTATATAATTCTCGGGCTTTTGATTTTAAAAGTAAATTTCCATTTTTTAAACTATGCCCACTTTCGCCGAAGGGTGCTTGGTTGAAGCCAAGTTCTATGCGATTGAATGTGTGCTCTTAACCCTTTCAAATTTAAGGAATATTATGTCTCAAATTACCATGCGTCAGATGATTGAAGCCGGTGTTCACTTTGGCCACCAAACCCGTTTCTGGAACCCGAAAATGGAACAATACATTTTCGGTGCGCGCAACAAAATCCACATCGTCAATTTGGAAAAAACCTTGCCGATGTTCCAAGACGCGCAAGAAGCGGTTCGTCGTCTGGTTGCCAACAAAGGCACCGTATTGTTTGTCGGTACCAAACGTCAAGCACGCGAAATCATCCGTGAAGAAGCGACCCGCGCAGACATGCCTTTCGTTGACCACCGTTGGTTGGGCGGCATGTTGACCAACTACAAAACCGTCAAACAGTCTATCAAACGTCTGGAAGAAAAAACTGCTGCCTTGGAAAATGCTGCCGAAGCCGGTTACAGCAAAAAAGAAATTCTGGAAATGCAACGCGAGGTTGAGAAGCTGGAACGCTCTTTGGGCGGTATTAAAAACATGAAAGGCTTGCCTGACGCCATTTTCGTGATTGACACCGGTTACCAAAAAGGTACTTTGGTTGAAGCTGAAAAATTGGGTATCCCTGTGATCGCCGTTGTTGATACCAACAACAGCCCTGACGGTGTGAAATACGTAATTCCGGGTAACGACGACTCTGCAAAAGCCATCCGTCTGTACTGCCGCGGTATCGCCGACGCCGTTTTGGAAGGCAAAAACCAAGCCTTGCAAGAAACCGTTGCCGCTGCCCAAGCTGCTGCTGAGTAATACAGCGACGAAAGAGGGGCTTTTAGCCCCTTTTTTCAGATAGTCAAGCGCGGCTTAAGTGCTGCATTTCCCGATTCCAAATAAAGCTGATTGGCTTTATTTTCCTAAAAATTCAAGGAGTTTAACATGGCAGATATTACTGCAAAAATGGTTGCCGACCTGCGCGCCGCTACCGGTCTGGGTATGATGGAATGTAAAAAAGCGTTGGTTGAAGCCGAAGGCAACATGGAAAAAGCCGAAGAAATCCTGCGCATCAAATCAGGCGCGAAAGCCGGTAAATTGGCGGGCCGTACTGCGGCTGAAGGCGTATTGGCTTATGCCATCGAAGGCAATGTGGGTGCTTTGGTTGAAGTAAACTGCGAAACCGACTTTGTAGCAAAAGATGCCGGCTTTGTGGCCTTTGCCAACTCTGTGGCCAAAACCGCTGTTGCTCAAAAACCTGCCTCAGTAGAAGCTTTGAGCGAAGCCGTTGAAGCCGAGCGTAAAGAAATCATCGCTAAATTGGGCGAAAACATGTCTGTACGCCGTTTTGAATTGATCGATACCCAAAACCAACTGACCGCCTATATCCACGGCGCATTGGCGACTGAAGGCGTATTGGTTGAATTCAAGGGTTCTGAAGATATTGCCCGCAAAATCGGTATGCACATCGTAGCTGCTAAACCAGTTTGCGTTTCAGAAGCCGAAGTAGATGCCGCAACTGTTGAAAAAGAACGCCGCATCTACACCCAACAAGCCATCGAGTCTGGCAAACCTGCCGACATCGCCGAAAAAATGGTCGAAGGCCGTATCCGTAAATTCTTGGCAGAAATCACTTTGAACGGCCAACCGTTCGTGATGAACCCGGATCAAACCGTGGCTCAATTCGCTAAAGAAAACGGTACCGAAATCATCACCTTTGTCCGTTACAAAGTGGGTGACGGTATCGAGAAAAAAGAAGTTGACTACGCTGCCGAAGTAGCCGCTGCTGCTAAAGTGTAATCAGCCATGAATAAGAAAGCACCTGGATTCATCTTATTGAATCATGGTGCTTTTTTTTTGAGATATTTTATTCAAACGGCCTATCGATTGATATGAAATACAGGCTGGAACCTTTGCCCCCGGAATTGAGAGCAGTTCAAAGTTAGAGCTGCGCAGAAAGCGCAGGCCTATCATCAAGACAGGCAAACTTTCGCTCAGCGCATAACGGCGAAATGTGCCAAAGGTGCGGATTTTGCAGAAGTCTCTGGCCGTCTGAACACCGAATGAGTTGATCACGCATTAAACCATGCTTTGATTTATCCACAGAAAAATACTAAAATTTCAGAAAATTCAAAGCTTTTATTCTTGTTGGACCACTCATTATTACATACATCCAAGTACTCTTATTTTTATATTGAATGCCGTCTGAAAATCTAATTCCGATGTTCAGGCGGCCTCTGTAAACCCCGTAAAGAAAAGGCATTCCCATGACCCAGCAAGTAAAATACAAACGCGTATTGTTGAAACTCTCAGGCGAAGCCCTGATGGGCAAAGATGCGTTCGGCATCAACCGCGACACCATTATGCAAATTGTCGGCCAAGTCAAAGAAATCGTTGATTTGGGTGTGCAAGTCGGTGTAGTGGTCGGCGGTGGTAATATTTTCCGCGGCGTATCTGCAAAAGCCGGCAGCATGGATCGTGCCACGGCCGACTACATGGGTATGATGGCTACCGTGATGAACGCCTTGGCTTTGAAAGATGCCTTCGAATCACTGGGCTTGAAAGCCCGTGTGCAATCTGCATTAAGCATGCAGCAAATCGCCGAAACCTATGCCCGCCCGAAAGCCATTCAGTATTTGGAAGAAGGCAAAGTGTTGATTTTCGCCGCCGGTACCGGCAACCCGTTTTTCACTACCGATACCGCCGCTGCTTTACGTGGCGCGGAAATGAACTGCGACGTGATGCTGAAAGCCACCAACGTTGATGGGGTATATACCGCCGATCCGAAGAAAGATCCGTCAGCCACCCGTTACGAAACCATCACCTTTGACGAAGCGCTGAACAAAAACCTGAAAGTGATGGACGCCACTGCATTTGCCTTGTGCCGCGAGCGCAAACTCAACATCGTCGTGTTTGGCATCGCCAAAGAAGGCGCGCTGAAAAACGTGATTTTGGGCGAGGACGAAGGCACATTGGTGCATTGTTAAGCCGTTGTTGAACAGCCGAATGCTTCATGAAGATAGGCCGTCTGAAATGTTTCAGACGGCCTTTGTGTTTATTTGGTATTGCTGCGGAAATGATAGGCGCTGATTTCAAAACCGTTTTTGAAATACAGGCGGTGTGCATTCATACGGTCTTGGCTGACATGCACATTCAGATGGATTTTGGCCGCACCGACTTCTCTGCCGATTCTGCGCACTTCATCCAACAGGCGTGAAGCGTAACCTTTGCGGCGGCTTTGCGGCATGGTCACGAGGTCGTCGATGTGGATATGGTGGCCGCTGGCGAGATTGTAAGTTTCGTGGAAACCGACCACGGCAACGGCATTGTGTTTACCTTCTTCAAAAATACCCAGCAAACGGTAACCGGCAGGGCGCTGCTGCTGGTTGATTTGCTCGACGAAGCGGTTGATGTCGGTCAGGCTGGAACGCAGCATGCTCAAGGCGGCAAAGGCGGTAGCCGTTTCTTCCGGCATGATTTCGCGCAATACGCTGGTTTCGGCGGCGGAAGCGGCAATATCTCGTTGGGATTCTGTGGCGTGTTTTTCTTCAATCGCTTGCGCCAGCATGACTTTTTCATCAGGTTTGTTGTTGGCCGCTTGCTCTTCCAGCAGCGCTTTACAGTCGATGACGCGCAAATCGTTGTCGGAGGCGAAATCCATCAGGAAGCGGAACATCGGTGGATTGATGGTTTCCAGTTCTTTATCCACCGCTACGCAGCGCACTTTATCCACCAAAATCGGGCGCACCCATTTCGAGTAAGACAAGCGGTTGTCTTTGTCGAACGAAGACAGGATACCGCATAAACGTTCCGACCAGTCGCTCGGGCGGAAAACGCGGCCGGAGCTGGTGGTGCCGTGAATGACAACTTCGTAAGGATTGCAAACTAACATGGTGTCTTCCTGAAAGATTTGTTCTTCTGAATTATAACTGACTAAGCAGCTTTTCTTCAAAACATTGCGGTAAAAAATTTTACAAAATCAACAAGATTCAGGCATGAAAAAGCAAATTTCAGACGGCCTTCAGTGGGGTGATAAATGGGGTTGAATGATTTTGTTGGTCTGGTTTTGATGTAATTTTTATGATTTTCTTTTGGTTTTTTATATATCTTTTTCAGATAATTTTTTTATTTCAAACAAAAACAATATGTTAAATTATTTATTGTGATTTTTTATCAAATTGTTTTGTAAAATTGCTAACAATCTATTGATTCTTGTTTCAAATAGGCGTAATGTTTGATTACGTTAAATTGTTGACAATATTGGGGGCGAGATGAAAAAAATTACGGCGATAATCAAACCCTTTAAATTGGACGATATGCGTGAAGCGCTCAGCAGCATTGATGTGCATGGCATGACGGTGAGTGAAGTAAAAGGCTTCGGTCGTCAAAAAGGGCATACGGAAGTGTATCGCGGAGCAGAATATGCGGTGGATTTCATGCCCAAGGTAAAAGTGGAAATTGTGGCGGAAGACGAACGGGTCGGCCAAATCGTCGACATGATTTTGGAAACGGCGCGCACGGGTAAAGTTGGCGACGGCAAGATTTTTGTCGAAGCGGTTGAGCAGGTAATCCGTATCCGCACCGGTGAAACCGGTAACGAGGCCGTCTGAAACCGCCAATATGGTTCAGACGGCATGCAGCAAATCATTGAGAAGAAGAAAAGGATAGAGAATATGAAAAAATCAGCATGGATTTCGGGCTTGTTACCGGCAGGCGTGATGGCGAACGATTTGGATTGGTGGCAACCTTTCAGCGTCATCGATTCGGGCGATACGGCTTGGGTGATGACGGCGGCGGCGTTGGTGCTGTTTATGACGCTGCCCGGTCTGGCTTTGTTTTACGGCGGCATGGTGCGTAAGAAAAACCTGCTTTCCACGATGATGCACAGTTTTTCCATCGCGGCTTTAATCAGTGTCTTGTGGGTTGTGGCCGGTTATTCGCTGGCGTTCATGCCGGGCAATGCTTTTATCGGCGGCTTCGACCGGTTGTTTCTCAACGGCATGAGCATGGACACGGCGAAAGAAATGGTGACTGTGTCGCCGAATGCGGGCTCGATTCCGGAAACGGTGTTTATGTTTTTCCAAATGACGTTTGCCATCATTTCCACTGCTATTATCACCGGTGCGTTTGCCGAGCGCATGAAATATTCGGCGATGATGCTGTTTTCCGGCATATGGTTTCTGCTGGTGTATGTGCCGACAGCGAATAGGGTTTGGGGCGGCGGCTTTATGAGCGAAGGCGGCGTGTTTGATTATGCGGGCGGCACAGTGTGCACATCAATGCCGGTGTGGCCGGTTTGGTCGGAATTACCCCGGCAGCAGGCTTTGTGGCCACCGGTGGTGCGGTTATCATCGGCATTGTGACGGCAGTAGCGTGTTATCTGGCCGTGGCCGTGATTAAACGCAAACTGGATTATGACGATTCGCTTGATGCCTTCGGTATTCACGGTTTCGGCGGCATTGTCGGTGCGATCCTGACCGGTTTGGTGTTTGACAACCAAATCTTCGGCGGCGATGCGAGTATTGGTTCGCAAGTGTGGATTCAAACCAAAGATGCATTGACCACCATTGTTTATAGTGGTGTGATGAGCTGGGTGATTTTGAAAATTGTCGGCAAAATCTGCGGCGGCTTGCGTGTTGATCGGGACACCGAACGTGAAGGCTTGGATTTGACCATTCACGGTGAGCGTGTTGAATAATTGAGATCTCTTATATAGAAGGCCATCTGAAATTCAGACGGCCTTTTGTTTGATATAAATCATCCTGAGACCATTGCGAAATCCATCTTTGGCACATTGCTTCGTTATGCGCGGCTCGAAAGCTTGCCTGTCTTGACGATAGGTCTGCGCTTTCTGTGCTGCTATAACTTTGAACGGTACTCAAATCCGGGGGCAAAGGCCTCGTACTCCGATGTTATTGAGCAGGTTTCTGTTCACGGCACGCATTGACCGCGGCTTGGGTGCGCGCTTCAATATTCGGCAACGGCGTGCCGATGGACGCATTTTTCATTTCTTCGCGCGTAATCGAATCGGCCAGCTTCAGGCTGGCGCATTCGCACAAGGCTTTGATTTCGGCCGTGTCGCCGCCCGCGCTGTCTAAACAAGATTGCTTGCTGCTTTCGATGAAACCTTCTCGAAAGCCGGTGTAAAATTCTTCATTGTCGGTGTAAGACTTGGCCGTTTCTTGCGAGCAGGCGGTGAGTGTCAGAGCAAGTGCCAAAGGCAGCAAACGGGGCAGCATGGTTTTTCCTTGGTGAAACTAAAAACCGATTATAGAAGAAAACCGTTGATTTTTGCCAAGGAAATGTTTCAGACGGCCTGCTTGACTTAAATCAGACTGCCTGAAAAACAGCTTAAAAAACAGTGGTGAATCTGTGCAGCAGGCCGGCGATATGCGATAATAAGGCCGTCTGAACCATCCGAATGTAACGGCGCATCATGACCCCCCGGCCTTCAGTTGACCGCTTTGCGACTGCTGCTTGTGCGGCGGCCTGATTGTTTCCATTTTCCCGCACGGCGGGTTTTTTTATGGACATTTCAGGCTGCGCATCACCGTGTGCCGCGCCATCTTGACATTGGAAAAAGGAAATCCCATGCCCAATCCCCTTTATCGTCAAAACGTCATTTCCATCGCCGATTTGACCACGCCGCAGCTGGAATTGCTGCTCAACACCGCATTGAAACTCAAAGCCGGGCCACGCAGCGATTTGCTGGAGGGAAAATTAATCGGTTCGTGTTTCTTCGAGCCGTCCACCCGTACGCGCTTATCGTTTGAAACTGCCGTGCAGCGTTTGGGCGGCAAAGTCATCGGTTTTGCCGACGGCGCCAATACCAGCGCGAAAAAAGGCGAAACGCTGGCGGACACGGCGCGCATTATTTCCAATTACACCGATGCGATTATCCAGCGCCATCCCAAAGACGGCGCCGCACGCGTGTTGGCCGAGTTTTCCGCCGTGCCGGTGATTAATGCGGGTGACGGTACCAACCAACACCCGAGCCAAACCTTACTTGATTTGGTGACAATTTTTGAAACGCAAGGCCGTCTGAACGGGTTGAAAGTGGCCATGTGCGGCGATTTGAAATACGGACGCACCGTGCATTCCCTGTGCCAAGCCTTGAAGCGTTGGGGCTGTGAGTTTGCCTTTGTGTCGCCGCCGAGCTTGGCCATGCCGGAATACATTACCGAAGAATTGGACGAAGCCGGCTGTACCCATCAGATTTTTGCCACGTTGGAAGAGGCGGCCGAATGGGCGGATATTCTCTACATGACCCGTGTACAGCGCGAGCGCTTTGACGAGCAGGAATTTGCCAAAATCCAAGGTAAATTCAATTTGGATGCCTCGATGCTGGCCAACGCCAAACCCAATTTGCGCGTGCTGCATCCCTTGCCGCGTGTTGATGAAATCCATCCGAATGTCGATGCCACGCCGCATGCCTATTATTTTGAACAGGCCACCAACGGCGTGTATGCACGCATGGCGATTTTGTCGCTGGTATTGAACGAAGAAGTGTAAGGAGCGCGAAATGGAAAAGAAACAATACAGCGTCGAAGCGATTCAAAACGGCACGGTTATCGACCACATTCCCGCCGGCAAAGGCTTGGCGATTTTGCGCCAGTTTAAATTGCTGCATTACGGCAGCGCGGTCACCGTGGGCTTCAATCTGCCGAGTAAAACACAGGGCAGTAAAGACATCATCAAAATCACCGGCGTGTGGCTGGACGACACCGCCGCCAACCGCTTGGCTTTGTTTGCGCCCGAAGCGGTGGTGAATGTGATTGAAGATTTTAAGGTGGTATCAAAACGCCACTTGACCATGCCGTCTGAAATCAGCGAAGTGTTCCGCTGCCCGAACACCAATTGCGCCAGCCACGGCGAGCCGGTAAAAAGCCGTTTCTATGTGCGCACCAAAAACGCGCAAACCCGCTTGAAATGTCATTATTGCGAAAAAACCTTCTCGCGCGAATCGGTGGCCGAAGCCTAAGACAAGCGGCTTTCAGCCATACTCGGCAATTATTCTAAAAAAATGACCGCATGGCATAAATGCTTAAATCATAAACAGATAGTCTGTTAGAATAAAGGCCGTCTGAAACATCGTATGACTGTTCAGACGGCCTTTTAACCACACACGGGAAAACCATGAATTCATCTTTTCAACGCCGTTTTGCGCCGATTTTATATGTCTTGATTTTCTTCGCCGGATTTTTTACCGCCTGCTTGTGGTTCAACCCGCAAGATTATTTGGCCAATCTGCCGCTGACCTTAATCGCCATTGCCGCAGTAGCCTTCATTTGGCTGATTTACGCCGTGGTTTCCGTGCGTGCCGGCCAGAGGCGTGAAATGCTGTACCGTGAAAGCCTGATTCAGAAAGAAAGTGTGCATCCTGTGCTGCATGCCGCGGTTCACCGCGTGGAAGACCGGCCGGAAATGCTGGTGTTGGCGGTGCGCAATTACGGCAAAGGCATGGCGGAAAATGTCAAAGTGCGTGTGGAAGCCATGCCCGACCAGCCGTGCAGCCAAGCCGTTACCCAAGCAATGGTACAGCTTCCGGCGGTAGCGGAAGGCATTGACCGCTTGGCATCGGGTGAAACCTACGGCGGCATTTTTGCCGACAGCCGCATGTTGGTCACGGATTTGCCCAACCAAGAATTCAGCGGCGTGGTGCGCGTGACGGTGACTTGCGAAAACACTTTCGGCGATGCCTGCTCTTCTGAAACCGTGTTGGACTTAAGCCTGCTCAACGGCGGCATCACGGAGGACAAACCGCGCAAAAAATTATTGTATTGATTTAACCGATTACACAGCCAAGTTAACAAAGAAATCATTTAAGCTTGCGGCTGGGTAACAAGTTTGTTTTCAGACGGCCTGATTCCTGCAAAGGTTTCAGGCCGTCTGAACCATTTTTAGGAGAGTCGAATGTTAAGTCTGACGACGATTATCATCGCGGTGGCAGTGACCGCGGTGCTGTTGGTGATTACGTTGGTCGCCCCCAATCCGATTACCGGCATTATGGCACTGGTGTTCGGCGCGCTGATTTATGTTGTGCTGTGGCCGAAATACGAAGGCGGCCGGCAAGCGCAAGCGCAAGGCGTGGAAGTTCAGGCGGCGGTGCAGGAAGTACGGCATTGGAACAGCGGTATGCGCAACAGTCAGGGCGATAAATATGAAATTATTGCGCTGGCACCGAATCCGTACAACGGCAAAATGCATCAATTTGTCAGCCCGCCGATGACCACCGACCCCGAACCTTATCTGCAAGATACCGTCACGGTGAAAGTCGATTGGTCGAACCCGAAAGCGTATATTATGGATTTGTCGTTTTTACCGTTTAAGGTGCATTAAGGTACCATATAACCCAAGGCCGTCTGAAACATTTTTCAGACGGCCTTGGGTTATTTGAACATCACGGTTTATTTGATGTTGGTATGGATATTGTATTGATTGTGTTCGGTGGCGTGCGAATCTTGCGGTTCGTTGCGAACATGAGGTTTATCATCGGCCATGTTGTCGAGATCGCGTCCCGGATTGGAAACCGTATCGCCGATATTGATATTGGTCAGGCTTTCCAAAATGATGGCGGAGGACAAGTTTTGGCTGGTGCGGTATACCATCGCCAAGCCGACTTCTTCGGCGGGGATGGATACATATTTCACCACGCTCTTACGGCCTTTTTGGTTGCTTTCCAAATCCACTTTGGTCTGGCGGCTGCGCTTGTACAGGCTGACCACAGTACCCTTGTCGATGCCGTCGGCTTCGCCTTTGTTGACGGTGACGGTTTGGAACTGGCCGGCTTCGCTCACGCCTTCAAAGATAGACACGACTTTACCGTCAATCGGCTGCTCGGGTGCGTGCGGCATCATTTGGAAGCTGTCGGTCTCGCCATTGAGTTTCAGCAGGAAATCGCCTTTGCGGATTTCTGAAATGGCCTCTTCAACCACCATCGGCTGGGCGGTTTGGGTAGGGATTTTAATCAGCGGATGATTGCGGGTGTAATATTCGCCTTCTTTCAGATAAAACGAGTCTTCATCGGGAGCGACATCCAGTGCGCTGTTGGTGTAAGGCAGGGTGCTGACGATGCCGCTGAAAACCACTTCCTGGCCCAAGAATTTTTTCGTCACAGGGTCGGTAATGTCTTTGCGGGCGCGGTAAACCAAATAACGGCCGGGTTCGGTAATGCCGTAAGCGTAAACGCGGTTGCCCTTGGTATAAAGCAGGCGGCTGTCAGGGCCTTCAATCAATCTCGGTGCATCTTGGGTCTGCAATTGGTCAATCACTTGCGGATGCTTCATAAACAAACGGTAGAAATTGACATTCACGGTCGGAATGCCGTAGCCGGACGTTTCGCGGATGCGCGGGCTGAGTTTGATGGTCGGAATGCCGTCCGAACCCATGCTCGAACCTTCAAAGCCCAAGCGCGGCTGGCCGTTGACGTAGCGCAATACCAACACCTGACCGGGATAAATCAGATGCGGATTGCGGATTTCGCTGCGGTTGGCGCCCCACAGGCGGTTCCATTGCCACGGGCTGTAGAGATATTTGCCTGAAATGCCCCACAAAGTGTCGCCCGGTTTCACCACGTAGCGTTGCGGCGCGTTCGGGCGGACTTTTAATGTTGCTGCATGAACTTGGGCAGAAATTGCCACACCTGCCATACAAAGCAGGGCTATAATACGTTTTTGCATAACCGTTCCCCTTGAAAATAATGCGGTTTGTCATCAATTTAGCTGAATCAAGAACGCGTCAATCGTGGCGTGAAAAATAACAATGGGCGCGACGCAGGTGGCTGTGTTAGAATTTGCCTATTGATATTTATTCAGCGATAAACCGAGTCAAAATTCATAAGACGCTATTTTATCATTGAATGTTACCGTCATTCTAGAAATAATGGCATTGCCCCGATAAAGCGTATCAAAGTACATACACAAATTTACTGTTTCCGATTGAGAAGATAAAAAAATGGCATTGTTAAACATCCTCCAATATCCAGACGAACGCCTGCACACGGTCGCCCAGCCGGTAGCCGAAATTGATGAGCGCATCCAAATTTTAGTGAAAGACATGTTTGAAACCATGTATGAATCGCGCGGCATCGGCTTGGCCGCGACCCAAGTTGACGTGCACGAGCGCGTGGTGGTGATAGACTTGACCGAAGACAAAAGCGAACCGCGCGTGTTCATCAATCCCGTCATCATTGAAAAAGAAGGCAAAACCACTTACGAAGAAGGCTGCCTGTCGGTGCCCGGCATTTATGACACTGTGACCCGCGCCGAACGTGTCAAAGTGGAAGCGTTGGACGAAAAAGGCGAAAAATTCACCCTTGAAGCCGATGGCCTGCTGGCAATTTGTATCCAGCACGAACTTGACCACCTGATGGGTAAAGTGTTTGTCGAACATTTGTCGCAGCTGAAGCAAAACCGCATTAAAACCAAGCTGAAAAAACGCCAAAAACACAACCTGTAATCAGGATTCAATCTCAACATGCCGTCTGAAAACATTTCTCGTTTTCAGACGGCATGCTTTATTTGGCTGCTATAATATGTGTCAAATTATCAGATTAAGCCTGTATCAGAAAATTCATCGCAGCCTATTTTCCTCGCCTGCCGGCGGGAGAGGGCTTGTTATGCAAACAGCCCTTTTATGCAACACCGTTTCCCACCCAAAGGCCGCCTGAAACCATTGGAGAAAGACAACTATGAACGTGATTTTTGCCGGTACGCCCGATTTTGCCGCCGCCGCACTCAAAGCCATTGCCGCCGCCGGTTTCGACATTCCACTGGTGTTGACCCAGCCCGACCGCCCCAAAGGCCGCGGCATGCAGCTGCAAGCATCGCCGGTGAAACAAGCCGCGCTGGAATTGGGTTTGCGTGTGGATCAGCCGGAAAAGCTGCGCAATAACGCCGATGCCTTGCAAATGCTCAAAGACGTGGCCGCCGATGTGATGGTGGTGGCTGCTTACGGCCTGATTCTGCCGCAAGACGTGCTCGATACGCCGCGCCACGGTTGTCTGAATATTCATGCCTCGCTGTTGCCGCGTTGGCGCGGTGCCGCCCCGATTCAGCGTGCCATTGAAGCCGGTGATGCCGAAACCGGCGTGTGCATCATGCAGATGGACATCGGCTTGGACACCGGCAATGTCGTCAGCGAACACCGCTACGCCATTGCCCCCGTCGATACCGCCAATGAAGTGCACGATGCGCTGATGGCGCTGGGGGCACAGGCGATTGTTGCCGATTTGCAACGCTTACAGGCAGAAGGCCGTCTGAACAGCACACCACAGCCTGAAGAGAGCGTGACCTACGCGCAAAAACTCACCAAAGAAGAAGCCAAAATCAACTGGCAGGAACCTGCCGATGTGGTTGCCCGCAAAATCCGCGCCTTTAACCCCGTGCCGGCCGCATGGGTAGAATGGGAGGGCAAACCGATGAAAATTTGGGCAGCCGAAACGGTGAATCAAAAAGGCAAAGCAGGCGAAGTGTTGGCCTGTCATTCAGACGGCCTGATTGTTGCCTGCGGCGAAAATGCATTGAAGATTACCGAGCTGCAACCCGCCGGCAGTAAGCGCATGAGCATTCAGGCTTTTGCCGCAGGGCGCACGATTGAAGCAGGTACGGTGTTGTGATGGATTTATTAAACAAATATTTACCTAAGAGAGAAGAAAGTGCAGCGATACTGGAATATGTGAGAAATTTCACGCCCATTATTTTGTTTTTTTCAGTTGCATTATTTACACTTTATCAAGCTGCTCAAAAAGATAACTGTTTGCTATGGTTTTGGGGTATTTGTAATCTTATTTTTTCAGTCTTCATTTTGTTTTTAAATGTCCGAAAATTCATTCAGCATGTACCTGAGGTTTATGCCAAGGTAATTGTATGTTTTACCTTGTTTACGTTGACTGCGGCAATTATTCAGGCATTTGGTGGTTTGTATCACTTTGTGTACGGTCAACAGCAATAGGATTAGTTGTTCTTTGATATAGATTTAGACAGAATTTTTTCATTAAGAGGCCGTCTGAAAAAGACGCCGGCCAGAGGAGGAAATCCCCATGCCTATCAACGGATTCAACCAGCCCATCGGTGAACCCTTGCCCGATTACACCGCCGGCAGTTATCCTGAAGTGACGCTGTTACCGGGAAAATTTTGCCGTTTGGAAAAGCTTTCTGCTGCCCGACACGGTGCGGATTTGTATGAAGTGTATGCGGCGGAACACAGCCCGATGAACAATTGGACGTATTTGCGGATTTTTCCGGTGGCCGATCATGCTGAGTTTGATGATTTGATGGCAGGTTATGAAGCTTCGGCCAATCCGTATTTTTCGCCATCATCGACACGGCAAGCAATCGGGCGGTGGGTTCGGTCAGTTTGATGCGCATTGATACGGCCAACCGAGTGATTGAAGTGGGTTGGGTGGTGTATTCCGACAAGACAAACTGAAGCGCACAAGGGTGGCGGCGGAGGCGCAGTATCTGTTGGCAAAATATGTATTAGACACACTGGGTTACCGCCGTTATGAATGGAAATGCGACTCTTTCAACGAGCCGTCGCGCAAGGCGGCTCTGCGTTTGGGTTTCCAATTTGAAGGCATTTTCCGCCAGGCGGCGGTGTATAAAGGCCGCAGCCGCGACACGGCATGGTTTTCGATAATCGACAGCGAATGGCCGCAAGTCAAAGCGCGCTTCGAGCGGTGGCTGGCGGATGATAACTTTGATGAAAACGGCAAGCAGCGACTGTCGCTGAGCGAAATTTAGGGTGTAGTCAGAATGCCTGTGAAGCGGGTTTTAACCAAAAATACCGCCGCAACGCCTTCTGGCTACACGCCTTAATCCGCATTGCCATAAAGAAAAGATAAAATTGTTTTCAGACGGCCTTTAAATCTGTCAGGCCGTCTGAAAAAGAAAAGCGGACAAAAATGAATCAGACAATGAAAGTTTGCCTATGAGCATGGCATTGGCACAAAAGCTGGCCGCCGACAGTATTGCGGCGGTGGCGCAGGGGCAGAACCTGCGAGACGTATTGGCGGCCATTCGTGTGGCCAACCCCGAATTGAGCGCACAAGAGGGCGGTGCGCTGCAAGACATTGCTTACGGTTGCCAGCGTTATCTGGGCAGTCTGAAATTTATGCTCGGCAAAATGCTGAATAAGCCGATTGACAATGTACAGCTCGAAAGTTTGTTGTTGGCAGCTTTGTACCAACTGCATTACACGCGCAATGCACCGCATGCGGTGGTGAATGAAGCGGTGGAGAGTATTGCCAAAATCGGCCGCGGCCAGTATCGCTCGTTTGCCAATGCGGTTTTGCGCCGTTTTCTGCGCGAACGCGACAAGCTGGCCGCAGCGTGCAAATACGACGACACGGCCAAACACAATCTGCCGCAGTGGTGGGTGGCGTATCTGCAAAACCATTATCCGAAATATTGGCACAATATCACCACGGCGCTGCAATCTCATCCGCCGATGACTTTACGCGTCAACCGCCGCCACGGCAATGCGGAAGATTATCTGCAAAAATTGGCGGCGCAAGGTATTGAAGCGAAGGCTTTGGGCGATTATGCAGTCACGTTGGCCGAAGCCGTGCCGGTAAGCCGTTTGCCCGGTTTTTCAGACGGCCTGGTGTCGGTGCAGGATTTCGGGGCGCAAAAGGCGGCTTATCTGTTGAACCCGAAAGACGGCGAACGGATTTTGGATGCGTGTGCCGCGCCGGGCGGGAAAACGGGGCATTTGCTGGAGTTGGCTGATTGTCATGTGACTGCTTTGGATATTGAGGAAACCCGTTTGGCGCGCGTGCAAAGCAATATCGGCCGTTTGGGCTTTCAGACGGCCACTTTGCATTGCGCCGATGCGCAGGATTTGGCTGCATGGTATGATGGCAAGCAATTTGACGCGGTGTTGGCCGATGTGCCGTGCACCGCTTCGGGTGTCGCACGCCGCAATCCCGATATTAAATGGCTGCGCCGCCCCAATGATGCGCTGAAAACCGCCCGCCAACAGGAAACCTTGTTGGACGCATTGTGGCAAACTTTGACAAAAAACGGCAGAATGCTGTTGGCGACGTGTTCGATTTTTATCGAGGAAAACGATCAGCAGCTGCAAAAATTCCTTAACCGCCATGCCGATGCCCGATTACTGGAATCGCATGTGCTTTTACCGAACAAACACCAAGATGGCTTTTATTACGCGCTTATTCAAAAGCAGTAAACTCATGCTGATGCCGATTCTGCTGGCTGCGTCGTTGCACGCGGCGGCAGAAGGCATCAGTGTGACCCGTGCCGAGGCCGGCTTGATGGATAACGGCCAATTGTCGGTCAGCAGCCGTTTCAAAACCGAATTGCCCGACCAGCTCAAACAGGCCTTGCAGCAGGGTGTACCGTTGAATTTTTCTTTGTCTTACCAATTGTCGGAGCCGACGATTGCGGCCTACCGTTTCCGCTTGGAACATCTTTTAAACGACGGCAATACGGTCAACTATAGATTAGCGTTCCATCCCTTGACCAACCGCTACCGTGTCACGGTAGGTACGTTTTCCACCGAATACGATACCTTGAATGCTGCCTTGCGTGCGGTTGGGGCGATTGCCAACTGGAAAGTGCTGAGTAAAGGCACATTGCGCGGCAGCGAGCCGAAAGACATTAAAGCGCAAATCCGTTTGCAATTGTCTACGTCCAAGCTGCCGAAGCCTTTCCAAATCAACGCCCTGACTTCCCGAAGCTGGAGCTTGGATTCGGGCTGGAAAAGCTTGTCGGTTATGCGGGAATAAATCATGCGCCGCTTTCTCTTAATCGCCGTTTTGCTGGCTGTGGCGCTGCTCTACGGTCTGACGGCTGCCACCGGCAGCAGCAGTCGGATTGCCGATTATTTCTGGTGGATTATCGTCTTGTGCGGGCTGCTGATGCTGGTGTTGGCTGCGGTGTTGGTACGCTATGTGCTGTTGCTCATGCGCGACAGTCAAAACGGCGTATTCGGTTCGCAAATCGCCCGGCGCCTGTCGGGTATGTTTACCTTGGTGGCAGTGTTGCCGAGCGTGTTTTTATTCGGCATTTCAGCCCAGTTTATTAGCGGCACAATTAATTCTTGGTTCGGCAACGATACCGAAGAAGCGCTCGAGCGCAGCTTGAATTTGAGTAAATCGGCTTTGGATTTGGCGGTAGACAATGCGGTCAGCAATGCCACACCGATTCAGATTGATTTAATCAGCGCATCGTCTTTAGACAATGATTTGGGCAACGCGCTGGCCGCTGCTTCGAATGCCAACGATTTTACCCAATTGGCTCTGTATAACCTGAGCCGGGACCGTTTTGAAAAAACAATTAATCCGAAAAACTTGAATCAGCCGAAAATCGATAAGGCCGGACAAGAGCAACTGCAGCAGGCAGGTTCGCTGCGCAGCTTAGAAAACATTGGCAATGTGTTGTATGCACAGGGTTGGTTATCGATTGGGAACCACAATAATCAGGAATATGCCTTTTTCTTCCGCCAGCCGATTCCGCAAAATGTGGCGCAGGATGCGACTCTGATTGAGTCAGCGCGCGCAAAATATGCCGAATTGAGCTATGCCAAGCAAGGTTTGCAAACCTTCTTTCTGGTGACTCTTTTGGTGGCGGCATTGTTGGCGATTTTCTTGGCTTTGGTGATGGCTTTGTATTTTGCCCGCCGTTTTGTCGAGCCGATTTTATCACTGGCTGAAGGGGCACGGGCAGTGGCACAGGGCGATTTCAGCCAGCAGCGTCCCGTATACCGCAATGATGAATTCGGCCGCTTGACCCACTTGTTCAACCACATGACCCAGCAGTTGGCGATTGCCAAAGATGTGGACGAACGCAGCCGCCAGCAGCAGGAGGCCGCCAGACATTATTTGGAATGCGTGCTGGAAAGCCTGACCACCGGCGTGATTACCTTGGATGCAGAAGGCCGTCTGAAAACATTTAACAAATCCGCCGAACACATTTTAAGCGTGTCGCTGGTGCCGCTGTGGGGCAGTAATTGGCACGATTGGCGCGGGCAGTCACCGCAGCAGTCGTTGCTGGCCGATGTGTTTGCCGCGATTGAAGCCACTGCCGACATGAATAAGCCGGTGCAGGTGGAATATGCCGCCCCGGACGATGTGCGTATTTTGATCGGTAAAGCCACGCTTTTGCCCGAAGACAACGACAGCGGTTTGGTGATGGTGATTGACGATGTGACCTTGCTTATGCGCGCGCAAAAAGAAGCGGCATGGGGTGAAGTGGCTAAGCGGTTGGCACACGAAATCCGCAACCCGCTGACGCCGATTCAGTTGTCTGCCGAAAGATTGGCATGGAAATTGCATGATAAATTGGATGAGCAACACGCCCAGATTTTGAGCCGCTCAACCGATACCATCGTCAAGCAGGTGGCCGCGCTGAAAGAAATGGTGGAAGCCTTCCGCAATTACGCCCGCGCGCCGTCGTTGAGTTTGGAAAAACATGATTTGAATACTTTGGTGGAAGAAGTATTGGTGCTGTATGAAGGCAGCGCGTGTACATTTACTGCTAAATTCAGTAATATAGAGTTATTTATTCATGCAGATACCACCGCCATGCGGCAGGTATTGCACAATATATTTAAAAATGCGGCTGAAGCGGCAGAAAGTGACCTGAATCCACAGATAAACATCGAAACTGCGTTGAGTGACGATGGACAGGCCATTTTGACTGTTTGCAACAACGGTAAAAGCTTCAGCAAAGAAATGTTGCATAATGCCTTTGAGCCTTATGTGACCGACAAACCGACAGGTACAGGGCTGGGTCTGCCTGTGGTGAAGAAAATTATTGAAGAGCACGGCGGCCGTATCAGCTTGAGCAATCAGGCCGACGGCGGTGCATGTGTCAAAATAGCGTTACCCCAACTGGTAGAAACTTATGCGCAGCAGTGATATTTTAATTGTAGATGATGAGGTGGGTATCCGGGATTTATTGTCGGAAATCCTCCAAGACGAAGGTTATACCGTGACTTTGGCCGAAAATGCCGAAGAAGCACGCCAATTGCGCCACCAAACCCGTCCGGCCATGGTCTTGCTGGACATCTGGATGCCGGATTGCGACGGGATTACCTTGCTGAAAGAGTGGGCGAAAAACGGCCAGCTCAATATGCCGGTGGTGATGATGAGCGGTCATGCCAGCATTGACACGGCAGTCGAGGCCACCAAAATCGGCGCATTGGATTTCTTGGAAAAACCGATTGCCCTGCAAAAGCTGCTGTCTACCGTTGACCGTGCCCTGAAACACGGCGAAATGCAGGCAGCGGCCGGCTTGTCTTTAGACCGTCTGGGTAATAGTCCGGTGATTCAGGAATTGAATCAGAAATTGGAGGCTGCTTTCAAACAAAGCGGCCCGGTATTGTTGACCGGTGAGGCCGGTTCGCCGTTTGAATGGGTGGCGCGCTATTTCCATAAAAGCGGTACACCTTGGGTGGAACCGGGTAAAATCGAGCATATTGTCGATACGCCGCTTGAATTGCTTCAAAAGGCCGGCGGCGGCATTTTGTATGTCGGTGACATTGCGCAATACAGCAAAAATATTCAGAACGGCATCGTATTTTTATTGGGGAAGGCTGAGCGCTATAACGTGCGCATTATTGCCGCCAGCAGCCGTTCTGCGGAAGAATTGGCCGAATCGGCTACTTCAGACAATAAATTGCCGAGCTTGTTATCCAAAATTATTGTCGGTGTGCCGACTTTGCGCAGCCAGCCGGATGACATAGTGTTCTTGGTCAACCAAATTTTGATTGAATTGGCCGAAACGCAAAAAATTCCGCTGGCCAAATTCAGCAACGGTGCGTTGACTGTGTTGCGCCAATACGAATGGCCGGGTAACTTCGAGCAATTGCGCACCGTGGTGAAAAACTTGGCCTTAGAAGCCGATGGTGAAGAAGTGCAGGAGCCGGCAGCGGCGGCAGCTTTAGGGCAGCATGTGCCGTCTGCTTCATCGGAAATGGTTGGCGGCTTTAATTTCAATATGCCGCTGCGTGAGTTGCGCGAGGAATTGGAACGTCGCTATTTCGAATACCACATTGCGCAAGAAGGCCAAAATATGAGTCGTGTGGCGCAAAAAGTCGGCTTGGAGCGCACGCATTTATACCGAAAATTGAAGCAGCTCAGTATCAGCGTTTCCCGCCGCAATAGCGAGAAAAACGAAGACTGAATTACTTGATTCTTTAAAGGCCGTCTGAACGTGAAAAATATTTCAGACGGCCTTTCTCTGTTTTCATTCCGTTCAATGCCTGTATAATCATTGCTATTAAAAATATTACGTAAATTACTATTTGACGGTGTTCAATAGGGTATTGGGGCCGTCTGAAACAGGATACGGGCATGAACGACAACGAACGCTTTGCATGGCTACAACTTGCGCTGACGCCTTATATCGGTGCGGAAAGTTTTTTGATTTTGCTGCAACATTTCGGCAGCGCAGAAGCGGCATTGGCCGCACCTTCAGAAAATATTGCTAAGCTGGTGCGGCACAAACAAGCCGTGGCTGCGTGGCAAAATGAGGATAAGCGCGACCTCGCCAAGGCTGCAGCCGAAGCCGCGTTAAACTGGGCGCAGCAGGATGATTGCCGCTTACTGCTGTTGCAGGACGATGATTTCCCCGATATGCTGACCGAAGGCATCACGCCGCCGCCGTTATTATTTTTGCGTGGCAATACTGATTTGCTGCACAAGCCTTCCGCCGCGATTGTCGGCAGCCGTCATGCCACACCGCAGGCGATGCGTATTGCCCGTGATTTTGGTTTGGCGTTGAGTGAAAAAGGCATTCCGGTGGTTTCCGGTATGGCGGAGGGCATTGATACCGCTGCTCATCAAGGAGCGCTGCTTTCAGACGGGGGTACCATCGCCGTGTGGGGGACGGGTATAGACCGCATTTACCCGCCATCGAATAAACAGCTTGCGTATGAAATCGCCGAGCGTGGCTTGATTGTCAGCGAGTTTCCGCTGGATACTCGCCCGTATGCCGGTAATTTTCCACGACGCAACCGCCTGATTGCCGCGTTATCGCGTTTGACCTTGGTGGTGGAGGCAGCAGTTGAATCCGGTTCGCTGATTACTGCCAAGCTTGCCGCCGAGATTGGGCGCGAAGTCATGGCAGTGCCCGGTTCGATTGATAATCCGCACAGCAAAGGCTGCCACAAACTGATTAAAGAAGGTGCCAAACTGGTGGAAAGTTTGGAAGATATTGTGCAAGAATGTCCGCAGCTATTGCAAAACACCCCATTACCATCATATTCTATATATAAGCATTCGCAAAACACACTTGCCGCCGAGCTGGAAGCCAAACACGAAACAAGCGCCAAACCGCTTGCGGAAAACAAAACCAGGCCGTCTGAAACGCAAAGGCCGTCTGAAATGCAAAACATGGCAGATGACACTCTGTTAAACGCCATGGGTTACGCTGCCATTCATCCCGATACCTTGGCCGAGCAGTTGAGTTGGCCTGCGGCTGATGTGTACGCCCAATTGCTGGAATACGAGTTGGACGGCGTGATTGCCCCGCTGACCGGCGGACGCTACCAACGGATTAAAACATAATATTTAAGGAATACGCATGGCCGAAGTCATTGCTTTTTTAATCGAACATTTTCAGGATTTTGATGCCTGTCCGCCACCGGAAGATCTGGGGCAGCTGCTCGAAGATGCTGGTTTTGACGCGATGGAAATCGGCAATACCCTGATGATGATGGAAGTGTTGCTCAACAGTTCCGAATTCGCCATCGAACCGACCGACGGCACGGCCTTGCGTGTGTACAGCGCGGAAGAAGCTGATGTGTTGCCGCAAAAAGTGATGGGTTTGCTGCACTATTTGATTACCGAGCGTGCGATTACTTATGAGCAGCGTGAAATCGTGGTGCATGCCCTTATGCATATTCCGGCGGACGAAATTACCGTCGATATTGCCAAAGTGCTGACGCTGCTGGTGTTGTGGGCGCACAAGAGCGAATTGCCGGTGCTGATCGGTGATGATTTGATGGCAGCTTTAAACGGCAACGCTGTGATGCATTAATTTTTTTTCAGACGGCCTTGATGAAATCAAAGGCCGTCTGAAATTTACAATAACAAAAGAGAGTAACGATGGCTAAAAACCTTGTAATCGTCGAATCTCCGTCTAAGGCCAAAACCTTAAAAAAATATTTGGGCGGGGATTATGAAATTTTGGCTTCATACGGCCATGTGCGCGACCTCGTGCCTAAAAACGGCGCGGTTGATCCGGAAAACGACTTCGCCATGAAATACCAAGTGGTTTCGCGCAATGCCAAGCACGTTGATGCCATTGTGGCCGAAGCCAAAGAAGCCGAAAACATCTATCTGGCAACTGACCCGGATAGGGAAGGCGAAGCGATTTCGTGGCACTTGCAGGAAATCCTCAAATCCAAACGCGGCTTGAAAAACATCAAACCGCAGCGTGTGGTGTTTCACGAAATCACCAAAAACGCCGTGCTCGATGCCATTGCCCATCCGCGTGAATTGGAAATCAACTTGGTCGATGCCCAACAAGCGCGTCGTGCCTTGGATTATTTGGTCGGTTTCAATTTGTCGCCGCTGTTGTGGAAAAAAATCCGCCGCGGTTTAAGTGCCGGCCGCGTGCAAAGCCCTGCCTTGCGCCTGATTTGCGAGCGCGAAAACGAAATCCGCGCATTTGAAGCGCAGGAATATTGGACCGTTCATCTCGACAGCCACAAAGGCCGTAGCAAATTCACCGCCAAATTGGCACAATACAACGGCGAAAAACTCGACCAATTTGCACTGCCGAATGAAGCCGCGCAAGCCGATGTATTAAACGAGCTTACCGGCAAAGAAGCCGTGGTCAGCGGCGTGGAAAAGAAAAAACGCAGCCGCAATCCGGCCGCTCCGTTTACCACGTCCACCATGCAGCAAGATGCCGTGCGCAAACTCGGCATGACCACCGACCGCACCATGCGCACTGCCCAGCAGCTTTACGAAGGTATTGATGTCGGCCAAGGCGCGATTGGTCTGATTACCTATATGCGTACCGACAGCCTGAATTTGGCCGATGAAGCTGTGGTCGAAATCCGCCACTATATCGAAAACAAAATCGGCAAAGAATATTTGCCGCCGTCCGCCAAACAATATAAAACCAAATCGAAAAACGCCCAAGAAGCGCACGAAGCGATTCGCCCGACTTCTGTGTACCGCACACCCGAAAGCGTGAAACCGTTTCTGACGGCCGATCAATTCAAGCTTTACCAAATGATTTGGCAGCGTACCGTTGCCTGTCAGATGTCGCCGGCCAAGTTTGACCAAACCACCGTCGACATCAGCGTCGGCAAAGGCGTATTCCGCGTGACCGGCCAAGTGCAGACCTTTGCCGGTTTCTTGAGTGTGTATGAAGAAAGCACCGACGACGAGAGCGAAGAAAACAAAAAGCTGCCGGAAATGGCCGAAGGCGACAAATTGCCGGTGGATAATCTCTACGGCGAACAGCATTTCACCACACCACCGCCCCGCTTTAACGAAGCAACTTTGGTCAAAGCCTTGGAAGAATTCGGTATTGGCCGCCCGTCGACCTATGCCAGTATTATTTCCACGCTGAAAGACCGCGAATACGTCACGTTGGAACAAAAACGCTTTATGCCGACCGACACCGGCGATATTGTCAATAAATTCCTGACCGAACATTTCGCCCAATATGTCGATTACCATTTTACCGCCAAGCTTGAAGACCAGCTTGACGAAATCGCCAACGGCAAACGCCGCTGGGTGCCGGTGATGGATTCATTTTGGAAGGGCTTTGGCAAGCAGGTTGAAGAAAAAGAAGGCATTGAGCGAGCTAAATTTACCACCGAAGAATTGGACGAAACCTGCCCGAAATGTGGTAACCATAAGCTGCAAATCAAATTCGGCCGCAATGGCCGCTTCGTTGCCTGCGCCGGTTACCCCGAATGCGGCTATACCCGCAATGTGAACGAAACCGCCGAAGAAGCCGTCGAACGTGCCGCTAAAGAAGCAGCAGAGCAAGCCGAACTTGAAGGTCGTGAATGCCCGAAATGTGGCGGCGGCTTGGTATATAAATACAGCCGCACCGGCAGCAAATTTATCGGTTGCGCCAACTATCCGAAGTGCAAACACATCGAGCCCTTAGAGAAACCGAAAGACACCGGCGTCGAATGTCCGCAATGCAAGAAAGGGTACTTGGTCGAGCGCAAATCGCGCTACGGCAAACTGTTTTACAGCTGCAGCACTTACCCTGACTGCAACTACGCCACTTGGAATCCGCCGGTAACCGAAACATGCCCGAAATGCCAATGGCCGGTCTTGACCATCAAAACCACCAAACGGTGGGGCGTGGAAAAAGCCTGCCCGCAAAAAGAATGCGGCTGGAAAGAACAAATCAAGCCACCGGTACCTAAAGGCGGCAAAGCCGAAGAAGAGTAGGTTCCTTTATTTAAATGAAAAGGCCGTCTGAAACAGCGT
The DNA here is from genome assembly GCF_042658245.1 of Neisseria weixii. NCBI lineage: Bacteria > Pseudomonadati > Pseudomonadota > Betaproteobacteria > Neisseriales > Neisseriaceae > Neisseria > Neisseria weixii. The sequence goes on along the minus strand of NZ_JBHSPY010000007.1, from coordinate 53,533 downwards.
ACTACAGTTTCAGACGGCCTTTTATCTGTTAGCTTGTTGTATAATAAGATTTACGGTTTAATCAGGCTGTTTGAAACGTTCAGACGGCCTCAATCTATGGTTTTTATGGCAAAGACAAAACACAATCAGAAGCACAGTAACCAAGTTCGTATTATCGGTGGGCAATACCGTGGCCGTAGGCTGACTTTTGCATCGGCAGAAGGTTTGCGCCCTACGCCCGATATGGTGCGTGAGAAGTTGTTTAATTGGCTGGGGCAGGATTTGACCGGCAAAACAGTATTGGATTTATTCAGTGGTAGTGGTGCATTGGGTTTGGAAGCTGCTTCACGCCATGCCAAGCGGGTGGTAATGGTGGATAATCAGCGCCAGACACTGCAATCCTTGCAACAAAATGCGCGTGAATTGGGCTTGGCACAAGTGGAAACCGTTTTTTCAGACGGCCTCAGTTTTCTGAAAAATCAAACCGAGCAATTTGATGTGGTGTTTCTCGATCCGCCGTTTGCGTGGCGGCAATGGGATGATTTGTTCGCTTTGCTGCAAAACCGTTTAACAAGTGATGCGATGGTTTATATTGAAGCGGGGGGCTTGCCGTTCAAACCGGAGTGGTTGGCAGAATATCGTGAAGGTAAATCTGGAATGAGCCGTTTTCAATTGCTGCATTATGTGCAAGTGCCTGAATAGTATAGGATTTGATAATCATTACCAAGGTGTAAACATTTTCTGCATATGCATTTTCCTGAGCAGTTTATGCTATAATCCGCGCCCATCGGTTTTGAAATTTAATAAAAAAGGAAACGAAAATGTCGCTCTTTATTACAGATGAGTGCATTAACTGTGACGTATGTGAGCCTGAATGCCCAAATGATGCCATTTCTCAAGGCGAGGAAATTTACGAAATTAACCCAAGTTTGTGTACGCAGTGTGTCGGTCACTATGGCGAGCCTCAATGTCAGCAAGTGTGTCCGGTAGACTGTATTTTGATTGATGAAGAACATCCGGAAACGCACGACGAACTGATGGCGAAATACGAAAAAATCATTCAGTTTAAGTAATTTTTTCATATAATCAGATTGTTGTAATATTTTTAGAAAAAATATAGAAAATATTGCTTGACTCGACTAAGAGAAATAAATAAACTAGCGTTCTCTTTTGGAGGGATTCCCGAGCGGTCAAAGGGGGCAGACTGTAAATCTGTTGCGTGAGCTTCGAAGGTTCGAATCCTTCTCCCTCCACCAAAATTCTTACTTGGAGCAAAGAGTAAGTGTATGCGGGTGTAGCTCAATGGTAGAGCAGAAGCCTTCCAAGCTTACGGTGAGGGTTCGATTCCCTTCACCCGCTCCAATGGACAATTTAGCCCATGTAGCTCAGGGGTAGAGCACTCCCTTGGTAAGGGAGAGGTCGGCAGTTCAAATCTGCCCATGGGCACCATCTCATTTATTTATCCACATTTTTATATTTTTAATTAAACACTTAGAATAGGATTTATTGCCATGGCTAAGGAAAAATTTGAACGTAGCAAACCGCACGTAAACGTTGGCACCATCGGTCACGTTGACCATGGTAAAATCACTCTGACTGCTGCATTGACTACGATTTTGGCTAAAAAATTCGGTGGTGCCGCTAAAGCTTACGACCAAATCGACAATGCACCGGAAGAAAAAGCCCGCGGTATTACCATTAACACCTCTCACGTAGAATACGAAACCGAAACCCGTCACTACGCACACGTAGACTGTCCTGGTCACGCCGACTATGTGAAAAACATGATTACCGGCGCGGCACAAATGGACGGCGCGATTTTGGTGGTATCTGCCGCTGACGGCCCTATGCCGCAAACCCGTGAGCACATCTTGTTGGGTCGCCAAGTAGGTGTACCATACATCTTGGTGTTCATGAACAAATGCGACATGGTTGACGACGAAGAGTTGTTGGAATTGGTTGAAATGGAAATTCGTGACTTGTTGTCAAGCTACGATTTCCCAGGCGACGACTGCCCGATCATCCAAGGTTCTGCGTTGAAAGCGTTGGAAGGCGATGCTGCTTACGAAGCCAAAATCTTTGAATTGGCCGATGCATTGGACAGCTACATCCCAACTCCGGAACGTGCCGTTGACAAACCATTCCTGTTGCCAATCGAAGACGTATTCTCAATTTCTGGCCGTGGTACTGTAGTAACCGGCCGTGTAGAACGCGGTATCATCCATGTAGGTGACGAGATCGAAATCGTTGGTCTGAAAGACACTGCAAAAACCACTTGTACCGGTGTGGAAATGTTCCGCAAATTGCTGGACGAAGGTCAAGCAGGTGACAACGTAGGTGTATTGTTGCGCGGTACCAAACGTGAAGAAGTTGAACGTGGTCAAGTATTGGCTAAACCGGGCTCAATCACTCCGCATACCAAATTCAAAGCAGAAGTATACGTACTGAGCAAAGAAGAAGGTGGCCGTCATACTCCGTTCTTCGCCAACTACCGTCCGCAATTCTACTTCCGTACTACTGACGTTACCGGCGCGGTAACTTTGGAGGAAGGCGTAGAAATGGTAATGCCGGGCGAAAACGTAGCGATTACGGTTGAGCTGATTGCACCAATCGCGATGGAAGAAGGCTTGCGTTTTGCGATTCGTGAAGGTGGCCGTACCGTAGGTGCCGGTGTTGTATCTTCTATCATTGCTTAAGTTTTAGAAGGCCAGTAGCTCAATTGGTAGAGTATCGGTCTCCAAAACCGAGGGTTGGGGGTTCGAGACCCTCCTGGCCTGCCAAATAAAAATTAACCGGCCTTAGTGCCGGTTGATTTTTTTGCTATTTTATTTCTATTGGTTGATTTGTTTTAACCATTGTATGACTGCGAGCAGTATATCGATATATGCTGTACATGCTGTATCCATGCTATGGAAAGTGAGTTCAAAATGCCTGATCGTATGCCTGAAGATAGAGCGGATAAAGTGGGGCGGGTTGTCAAATCCGATAGCAATGTCCCTACCACACCGCAGCGCGAAGGGTTCGCTTATTTTCGAAATTCATGGATTGAATTTAAGAAAGTAGTTTGGCCGGCTCGTGATGATGCGGTCAAAATGACTGTATTTGTGGTGATTTTCGTAGCAATTTTGGCTGCGTTTATTTATGCAGTCGATACAGCGGTTTCATGGTTATTTTTTGATTTGTTATTGAAGAGGGGATAAAAATGTCAAAACGTTGGTATGTTGTACAGGCTTATTCCGGCTTTGAAAAAAATGTCCAAAAAACATTGAAAGAGCGTATTTCGCGCGAAGGGATGGAAGAGTATTTCGGCCAAGTGCTGGTTCCGGTCGAAGAGGTGGTTGATATTAAAAATGGCCGCCGTACTATCAGTGAGCGTAAATTTTACCCTGGCTATGTCTTGGTTGAAATGGAAATGACCGATGAGTCATGGCATTTGGTAAAAAGTACTCCGCGTGTATCTGGTTTTATTGGTGGTACTGCCAATCGCCCATTGCCTATTTCTCAACGTGAAGCTGATGTAATTATGCAACAGGTTCGCACCGGTGTTGAAAAACCAAAACCAAAAGTTGAATTTGAAGTGGGTCAATCGGTTCGTGTTAATGACGGTCCTTTTGCTGATTTCAATGGCGTGGTAGATGAGGTTAATTACGAGCGTAATAAGCTGCGTGTTTCTGTGCAGATTTTTGGTCGTGAAACACCCGTTGAGTTGGAATTTGGCCAGGTCGAAAAGATTTAATCGAATTAATGTCTTGAATTAAAATACATTAAGTTTTATAATTAAAAATTCGTTTTGGGAAGCGGAATGGTTCTGCGTTATACCCGTCTTTTAGGAGTCTTTTTAAAGTGGCAAAGAAAATTGTAGGCTACATTAAGCTGCAAATTGGTGCAGGTAAAGCCAACCCATCTCCTCCAGTTGGTCCGGCATTGGGTCAACGTGGTTTGAACATTATGGAATTCTGTAAAGCATTTAATGCTGCAACCCAAGGTATGGAACCTGGTTTGCCGATTCCTGTTGTGATTACTGCATTTGCAGATAAATCATTCACATTTGTGATGAAAACGCCTCCGGCTTCTATCTTGTTGAAAAAAGCTGCTAGTCTGCAAAAAGGTAGTGCCAATCCATTAACCAATAAAGTGGGTAAAGTAACTCGCGCTCAATTGGAAGAAATCGCGAAAACCAAAGAGCCTGATTTGACGGCTTCTGATTTGGATGCTGCGGTGCGTACTATTGCTGGCTCAGCCCGTTCTATGGGCTTGGATGTGGAGGGTGTGTAATGGCTAAAGTTTCTAAACGATTGAAAGCTTTGCGCTCTTCTGTTGAAGCGAATAAATTGTATGCAATTGATGAAGCAATTAGTTTGGTGAAAAATGCCGCAACTGCTAAATTTGATGAGTCAGTTGATGTGTCATTCAACTTGGGTGTAGATCCTCGTAAATCTGACCAAGTAATTCGTGGTTCAGTAGTATTGCCTAAAGGTACCGGTAAAACCACTCGCGTGGCTGTATTTGCTCAAGGTGCTAATGCTGATGCTGCTAAAGAAGCCGGTGCTGATGTTGTCGGTTTCGATGATTTGGCTGCTGAAATTAAAGGCGGTAACTTGAACTTTGACGTTGTGATTGCTTCTCCGGATGCAATGCGTATTGTCGGTCAGTTGGGTACTATCTTGGGGCCACGTGGTTTGATGCCTAACCCTAAAGTAGGTACCGTGACCCCTAATGTTGCTGAAGCTGTGAAAAACGCTAAAGCCGGTCAAGTACAATACCGTACTGATAAAGCAGGTATCGTGCATGCTACCATCGGTCGCGCTTCATTTGCTGAAGCCGATTTGAAGGAGAACTTTGACGCATTGCTGGACGCTATCGTTAAAGCAAAACCTGCTGCTGCAAAAGGCCAATACTTACGTAAAGTTGCCGTTTCAAGCACAATGGGTTTAGGTGTTCGCGTAGATACTTCTAGCGTAAACAACTAAGAATTTTCAGACGGTCTTCTTGAAGACTGTCTGGATTTGGGCTACTTAAAAATATTAAGTAGATGTCCAAGACCGTAGGGATCGTAAGATTTAATCGTTATTGCCCTACGCAGACGGTAGTCCTGAAACAAATTGCAAGAAAGCTTGTAAGATGTCTTTTTAGGTTACCGCGCTGGTGGAATACTGAGAAAGTATTCTGTTGATAAACAGTGGGAGGTAGACCTTGAGTCTCAATATTGAAACCAAGAAGGTGGCCGTTGAAGAGATTAGTGCAGCGATTGCCAATGCACAAACTCTGGTGGTTGCCGAGTATCGCGGTATCAGTGTTGCCAGCATGACAGAGCTGCGTGCAAATGCACGTAAAGAGGGCGTATACTTGCGCGTTCTGAAAAATACTTTGGCTCGTCGTGCAGTAGAAGGTACTTCATTTGCAGGTTTGGCAGATCACATGGTGGGTCCGCTGGTTTATGCTGCTTCTGAAGATGCTGTAGCTGCTGCAAAAGTGCTGCATCAATTCGCGAAAAAAGATGACAAAATCGTTATTAAGGCTGGTTCTTATAATGGCGACGTACTGGATGCTGATCAAGTAAACGAGTTGGCTTCTATTCCTAGCCGTGAAGAATTGCTGTCTAAACTGTTGTATGTTATGCAGGCACCTGTTGCCGGCTTTGCACGCGGTTTGGCTGCATTGGCTGAGAAAAAAGCTGGCGAAGAAGCTGCTTAATCGATTTTGTTTCATTTGAAGATTAATTTTTAATACAATATTTGGAGTTTAAATAGCATGGCTATTACTAAAGAAGACATTTTGGAAGCCGTTGGTTCTTTGACCGTTATGGAATTGAACGACTTGGTTAAAGCTTTTGAAGAAAAATTCGGCGTTTCTGCTGCTGCCGTTGCTGTTGCCGGTCCTGCTGGTGCTGGTGCCGCTGCTGCTGAAGAAAAAACTGAATTCGACGTAGTATTGGCTTCTGCCGGCGAACAAAAAGTTGGTGTGATTAAAGTGGTTCGTGCCATCACTGGTTTGGGCTTGAAAGAAGCTAAAGACATCGTTGACGGCGCACCTAAAACACTTAAAGAGGGTGTTTCTAAAGCTGAAGCCGAAGACATTCAAAAACAACTGGAAGAAGCCGGCGCTAAAGTCGAAATCAAATAATCATCATTTGATACTTTCAGTAAAGGCTGGCAGATATCTGCCAGCCTTATTTTGCGTTTTAATCAAGCATAAAATAATTATTTACATTTATTTGCATTTGCGCCTTGAAATAAATATAAATAAATGTAAATAGCATCACAAAATTGTCGTCGCAAAGTTTTTCAGACGGCATTTCTATTCAAAGCCACCCTTCGGAGTGTATATGAACTATTCGTTTACCGAGAAAAAACGTATCCGTAAGAGTTTTGCCAAACGAGAGAACGTATTGGAAGTTCCCTTTTTGCTGGCAACTCAAATTGATTCTTATGCAAAATTTCTGCAATTAGAAAATGCTTTCGACCAACGTACCGATGATGGTCTGCAAGCAGCATTCAATTCTATTTTCCCAATCGTCAGCCACAATGGCTATGCACGCCTGGAATTTGTCCATTACACCTTGGGTGATCCGCTGTTTGATATTTCTGAATGTCAATTGCGCGGTATTACTTACGCTGCGCCTTTGCGCGCACGCATCCGCTTGGTGATTTTGGATAAAGAAGCCTCTAAACCGACCGTAAAAGAAGTGCGCGAAAACGAAGTATACATGGGTGAAATCCCATTGATGACGCCGAGCGGCTCTTTTGTCATTAATGGTACCGAGCGCGTTATCGTTTCTCAGTTACACCGTTCCCCAGGTGTATTCTTTGAGCATGACCGCGGTAAAACTCATTCTTCGGGTAAATTATTGTTCTCTGCCCGCATTATTCCTTACCGTGGCTCATGGTTGGATTTTGAGTTTGATCCGAAAGATCAACTGTATTTCCGTATTGACCGTCGCCGTAAGATGCCGGTAACCATTTTGTTGAAAGCACTGGGTTACAATAACGAGCAGATTTTGGATACCTTCTACGACAAAGAAACCTTCTTCTTGTCAAAAAGCGGTGTGCAAACCGAATTGATTCCAGGCCGTCTGAAAGGCGAAACCGCTAAAACCGATATTGTTGATGCCGAAGGTAACGTTTTGGTAACCAAGGGCAAACGCATTACCGCTAAAAATATCCGCGATATTGCCAATGCCGGTTTGACCCGTTTGGATGTTGACCCTGAAACCTTATTGGGCAAAGTATTGGCTGCTGATTTGATCGTGCCGGATACCGGTGAAGTATTGGCTGTGGCCAACGATGAAATCACCGAAGAGTTGTTGGCGAAACTGGATATCCACGGTATTGAGCAAGTCACCACTCTGTACATCAATGAATTGGACCAAGGCGGTTACATTTCCAGCACGTTGCGTACAGATGAAACCGCCGACCAACAAGCTGCCCGTGTGGCGATTTACCGTATGATGCGTCCGGGCGAACCGCCTACCGAAGAGGCTGTGGAAATGCTCTTCAACCGCTTGTTCTTCAGTGAAGACAGCTATGACTTGTCGCGTGTAGGCCGTATGAAATTCAATACCCGCACCTATGAGCAAAAATTGTCTGAAACGCAACAAGGTTCTTGGTATGGCCGTTTATTAAATGAAACCTTTGCCGGTGCGGCTGAAAAAGGTGGTTACGTACTGAGCATTGAAGATATTGTGGCTTCGATTGCAACGTTGGTTGAGTTGCGTAACGGTCACGGTGAAGTGGACGATATCGACCACTTGGGTAACCGTCGTGTGCGTTCTGTTGGTGAATTGACTGAAAACCAATTCCGCAGCGGCTTGGCTCGTGTTGAACGCGCAGTGAAAGAGCGTTTGAATCAAGCAGAATCTGAAAACCTGATGCCACATGATTTGATCAATGCCAAACCCGTTTCTGCTGCCATTAAAGAATTCTTCGGTTCAAGCCAGTTGAGCCAATTTATGGATCAAACCAACCCATTGTCAGAAGTAACGCATAAACGTCGTGTTTCTGCCTTGGGCCCGGGTGGTTTGACCCGTGAGCGTGCCGGCTTTGAGGTACGTGACGTACATCCGACCCACTATGGCCGTGTATGTCCGATTGAAACACCTGAAGGCCCGAACATTGGTTTGATTAACTCGCTGTCTGTTTACGCGCGTACTAATGATTATGGTTTTTTGGAAACGCCATACCGCCGTGTGATTGACGGTAAAGTAACCACTGAAATCGATTATTTGTCGGCGATCGAAGAAGGCCGTTATGTGATTGCACAGGCAAATGCCGAATTGGATGCCGAAGGTAACCTGATCGGTGATTTAGTAACATGTCGTGAAAAAGGCGAAACCATCATGTCTACGCCTGACCGCGTGCAATACATGGACGTAGCAACCGGTCAAGTGGTATCGGTAGCGGCTTCCCTGATTCCGTTCTTGGAACACGATGACGCGAACCGTGCCTTGATGGGCGCTAACATGCAACGTCAGGCCGTGCCTTGTTTGCGCCCAGAAAAACCGATGGTCGGTACTGGCATCGAACGTTCGGTAGCTGTGGACTCGGCAACTGCGATTGTGGCCCGTCGTGGCGGCGTAGTGGAATATGTTGATGCCAACCGCGTAGTGATTCGTGTACATGACGATGAGGCAACTGCCGGTGAAGTAGGCGTGGACATCTACAATCTGGTGAAGTTTACCCGCTCTAACCAATCGACCAACATCAACCAACGTCCGGCCGTAAAAGTAGGCGATGTGTTGCAGCGCGGCGACTTGGTAGCTGACGGCGCTTCAACCGATTTGGGTGAATTGGCGCTGGGACAAAACATGACCATCGCCTTTATGCCTTGGAACGGTTACAACTACGAAGACTCGATTTTATTGTCTGAAAAAGTGGCTGCTGATGACCGCTATACCTCGATTCACATTGAAGAATTGAACGTTGTGGCGCGTGATACCAAGCTGGGCGCCGAGGATATTACCCGCGATATTCCGAACTTGTCAGAGCGCATGCAAAACCGTCTGGACGATTCCGGTATTGTGTACATCGGTGCTGAAGTAGAAGCCGGCGACGTGTTGGTGGGCAAAGTGACCCCGAAAGGCGAAACCCAATTGACGCCTGAAGAGAAACTGTTGCGTGCTATTTTCGGTGAGAAAGCGTCTGATGTAAAAGACACTTCATTGCGTATGCCGACCGGTATGAGCGGCACAGTGATTGACGTACAAGTGTTTACCCGCGAAGGTATCCAACGCGACAAACGTGCCCAATCGATTATTGACTCTGAGTTGAAACGCTACCGTCAAGACTTGAGCGATCAATTGCGTATTTTTGATAACGATGCTTTTGATCGTATCGAGCGTATGATAGTCGGTCAAAAAGCTAACGGTGGTCCGATGAAGTTGGCCAAAGGCAGTGAAATTACAGCCGAATACTTGGCTTCTGCCGCCAGCAAACACGATTGGTTTGACATCCGTTTGGCCGATGAAGATTTGGCCAAACAATTAGAGCTGATTAAGCTGAGTCTGCAACAAAAACGCGAAGAAGCGGACGAGTTGTATGAAGTGAAGAAGAAAAAGCTGACTCAAGGCGACGAATTGCAGCCGGGCGTACAAAAAATGGTAAAAGTATTCATCGCCATCAAACGTCGTCTGCAAGCCGGTGACAAAATGGCCGGCCGCCACGGTAATAAAGGTGTGGTATCACGTATTCTGCCGGTGGAAGATATGCCTTACATGGCAGACGGCCGTCCGGTTGACATCGTATTGAACCCATTGGGCGTACCATCGCGTATGAACATCGGTCAGATTTTGGAAGTGCACTTGGGCTGGGCGGCAAAAGGCATCGGTGAACGCATTGACCGCATGCTTAAAGAGCAGCGCAAAGCCAGCGAATTGCGTGAATTCTTGAATAAGTTGTACAACAACAGCGGTAAGCAAGAAGACCTCGATAGCTTGAGCGATGATGAAATCATCGAATTGGCTTCCAACCTGCGTAAAGGTGCTTCTTTCGCTTCTCCGGTATTCGACGGTGCGAAAGAATCTGAAATCCGTGACATGCTGAATTTGGCTTACCCAAGTGACGATCCTGAAGTGGAAAAATTGGGCTTTAACGATACCAAAACCCAAATTACCCTTTACGATGGCCGTTCAGGCGAAGCTTTCGACCGCCGCGTAACCGTAGGCGTAATGCACTACTTGAAACTGCACCACTTGGTTGACGAGAAAATGCACGCCCGTTCGACCGGTCCTTACAGCTTGGTGACCCAACAGCCTCTGGGCGGTAAAGCGCAGTTCGGTGGACAACGTTTCGGTGAGATGGAGGTTTGGGCGCTGGAGGCTTACGGTGCCGCTTACACGCTGCAAGAAATGTTGACCGTGAAGTCTGATGACGTGACAGGTCGTACCAAAATGTATGAAAACATTGTGAAAGGCGAGCACAAAATCGACGCCGGTATGCCTGAATCCTTCAACGTATTGGTTAAAGAGATTCGCTCATTGGGCTTGGATATTGATTTGGAACGTTACTAAACGACGCTTTCAGACGGCCTCTTCTATTTTTAGCAATAGGCCGTCTGAAAGGACACGGTGCATTAAGCCGGCCATCACAAAAATGTTTAAAGGCCGTCTGAAAAGCTGTGTCATTCCATCTGAATCCTGATCTGCCAAGCGGTAAAAATACTTCCTTCAAGGAGCAAAAATGAATTTGTTGAACTTATTTAATCCGTTACAAACAGCGGGCATGGAAGAAGAGTTTGATGCCATTAAAATAGGCATCGCCTCTCCGGATACCATCCGCTCTTGGTCTTACGGTGAAGTGAAAAAGCCGGAAACCATCAACTACCGTACGTTCAAACCGGAGCGCGACGGTTTGTTCTGCGCCAAAATTTTCGGCCCGGTGAAAGACTACGAATGTTTGTGCGGTAAATACAAGCGCTTGAAATTTAAAGGCGTAACCTGTGAAAAATGTGGCGTAGAAGTGACTTTGTCTAAAGTTCGTCGTGAGCGCATGGGACACATCGAATTGGCTGCGCCTGTTGCCCACATCTGGTTTTTGAAATCACTGCCGTCACGCTTGGGTATGGTTTTAGACATGACCCTGCGCGACATCGAACGCGTATTGTACTTTGAAGCCTTTGTGGTGACTGATCCGGGTATGACCCCGCTGCAACGCCGTCAATTGCTGACCGAAGACGATTACTACAACAAATTGGACGAATACGGCGACGATTTCGATGCCAAGATGGGTGCTGAAGGTATCCGCGAATTGCTGCGAACATTAGATGTGGCCGGTGAAATCGAAATATTGCGTCAAGAATTGGAATCAACAGGTTCTGACACCAAAATCAAAAAAATCGCCAAACGTTTGAAAGTGTTGGAAGCGTTCCATCGTTCAGGTATGAAACTTGAGTGGATGATTATGGACGTGTTGCCGGTATTGCCGCCTGATTTGCGTCCGTTGGTGCCTTTGGATGGCGGCCGTTTTGCCACTTCCGATTTGAATGATCTGTACCGTCGCGTGATTAACCGTAATAACCGTCTCAAACGTTTGTTGGAGTTGAGCGCACCGGACATCATTGTACGCAACGAAAAACGTATGCTGCAAGAAGCAGTCGACAGCTTGTTGGATAATGGCCGTCGCGGTAAAGCCATGACCGGTGCGAACAAGCGCCCACTGAAATCGTTGGCCGACATGATTAAAGGTAAGGGCGGCCGCTTCCGTCAAAATCTGTTGGGTAAACGTGTGGACTATTCTGGCCGTTCGGTGATTACCGTGGGCCCTTACCTGCGCCTACACCAATGTGGTCTGCCCAAAAAAATGGCTTTGGAGCTGTTCAAACCGTTTATTTTCCACAAGCTGGAAAAACAAGGCTTGGCAACCACCGTTAAAGCGGCTAAAAAATTGGTTGAGCAAGAAGTACCGGAAGTATGGGACATCTTGGAAGAAGTCATCCGCGAACACCCAATCATGCTGAACCGTGCGCCGACGCTGCACCGTTTGGGTATTCAAGCATTTGAGCCGATTCTGATTGAAGGCAAAGCCATTCAGTTACACCCATTGGTGTGTGCCGCGTTTAATGCCGACTTTGACGGTGACCAAATGGCGGTTCACGTTCCATTGAGCTTGGAAGCGCAAATGGAAGCACGCACTTTGATGCTGGCTTCGAACAACGTATTGTCTCCGGCCAACGGCGAACCGATTATCGTACCGTCTCAAGACATCGTATTGGGTCTGTACTACATGACCCGCGACCGCATCAACGCTAAAGGCGAAGGCAGCCTGTTTGCCGACGTGAAAGAAGTACACCGCGCGTACCACACTAAACAAGTGGAGTTGGGTACCAAAATCACTGTGCGCCTGCGTGAATGGGTGAAAAATGAAAACGGTGAATTAGAGCCGGTAGTCAACCGCTACGAAACCACCGTAGGCCGTGCTTTGTTGAGCGAAATTCTGCCTAAAGGCCTGCCGTTTGAATACATTAACAAGGCACTGAAGAAAAAAGAAATTTCTAAGCTGATTAACGCCTCATTCCGCCTGTGCGGCCTGCGCGACACCGTGATTTTTGCCGACCACCTGATGTACACCGGTTTTGCATATGCAGCTAAAGGCGGTATCTCAATTGCGGTCGACGATATGGAAATTCCGAAAGAAAAAGCCGTATTGCTGGCCGAAGCGCAAGCCGAAGTGAAAGAAATCCAAGACCAATACCGTCAAGGTTTGGTGACCAACGGCGAACGCTACAACAAAGTGGTCGATATTTGGGGACGTGCCGGTGACCGCATTGCCAAAGCGATGATGGACAACCTGTCTACCCAAAAAGTAATTGACCGCGAAGGCAACGAAGTGGATCAAGAGTCGTTCAACTCCATCTATATGATGGCCGATTCCGGTGCCCGTGGTTCGGCAGCCCAGATTAAACAGCTTTCCGGTATGCGTGGTCTGATGGCCAAACCGGACGGCTCGATTATCGAAACGCCGATTACGTCTAACTTCCGTGAAGGTCTGACCGTATTGCAATACTTTATTGCGACCCACGGTGCGCGTAAAGGTCTTGCCGATACCGCCTTGAAAACCGCAAACTCCGGTTACTTGACCCGCCGTTTGGTGGACGTGACCCAAGACTTGGTGGTGGTGGAAGACGATTGCGGCACAACTGATGGCTTCGTAATGAAAGCCGTGGTACAAGGTGGTGACGTGATTGAAGCCTTGCGCGACCGTATTTTGGGCCGTGTGACTGCTTCCGATGTGGTTGACCCGTCAACAGGCGAAACCTTGGTAGAGGCCGGTACTTTATTGAACGAAAAACTGGTTGACATGATTGACCAATCTGGTGTGGATGAAGTGAAAGTACGCACGCCGATTACCTGTAAAACCCGTCACGGTTTGTGTGCCCAATGTTACGGCCGTGACTTGGCGCGCGGTAAACTGGTAAATGCAGGTGAAGCGGTCGGTGTGATTGCCGCCCAATCAATTGGTGAGCCGGGTACCCAGCTGACCATGCGTACCTTCCACATCGGTGGTGCGGCTTCCCGAGCAGCTGCTGCCAGCCAAGTGGAAGCCAAATCTAACGGTACCGCACGTTTCAGCAGCCAAATGCGTTATGTTGCCAACAACAAAGGCGAACTGGTGGTGATTGGCCGTTCTTGCGAAGTGGTGATTCACGATGACATCGGCCGCGAGCGCGAACGTCATAAAGTGCCTTACGGTGCCATTTTGCTGGTACAAGACGGCGAGGCCATTAAAGCAGGTCAAACCTTGGCAACATGGGATCCGCATACCCGTCCGATGATTACCGAACATGCCGGCTTGGTGAAATTTGAAAACGTGGAAGAAGGCGTGACCGTTGCCAAACAAACCGATGATGTAACCGGTTTGTCTACCTTGGTCGTAATTGATGGTAAACGCCGCTCTGCCGGTACCTCTAAATTGTTGCGCCCAACGGTGAAACTGTTGGACGAAAACGGTTTGGAAATCTGCATTCCGGGTACCTCAACTCCGGTATCGATGGCCTTCCCGGTAGGCGCGGTGATTACCGTGCGTGAAGGTCAGGAAATCGGTAAAGGTGACGTGTTGGCGCGTATTCCGCAAGCATCGTCTAAAACCCGCGACATTACCGGTGGTCTGCCGCGTGTGGCCGAATTGTTTGAAGCGCGTATCCCGAAAGATGCCGGTATGCTGGCTGAAATCACCGGTACCGTTTCCTTCGGCAAAGAAACCAAGGGTAAACAACGCTTAATCATCACCGATGTTGACGGCGTGGCTTACGAAACCTTGATTTCAAAAGAGAAGCAAATCTTGGTGCACGACGGCCAAGTGGTGAACCGCGGTGAGACCATCGTTGACGGTGCCGTTGATCCACATGATATTCTGCGTCTGCAAGGTATCGAAGCATTGGCACGCTATATTGTTCAAGAAGTGCAAGAAGTTTACCGCCTGCAAGGTGTGAAGATTTCCGATAAACACATCGAAGTCATCATCCGCCAAATGCTGCGTCGTGTGAATATTGCCGACTCGGGCGAAACCAGCTTCATTACCGGTGAGCAAGTCGAGCGTGGCGATGTGATATTGGAAAACGAGAAAATGATTGCCGAAGGTAAAGAGCCGGCGCGTTACGAAAACGTGTTATTGGGTATTACCAAAGCGTCGTTGTCGACCGACAGCTTTATCTCAGCGGCTTCCTTCCAAGAGACTACCCGCGTCTTGACCGAAGCAGCGATTATGGGCAAACAAGACGAACTGCGCGGTTTGAAAGAAAACGTCATTGTCGGCCGCCTGATTCCTGCCGGTACCGGTTTGACCTACCACCGCAGCCGTCGCCAGCAAACCCATGGCGGAGAAGTCGAGCAACTGCAGATTGAAGACTCGGCAGAGTAAGCTGAAATAAATCGCCATATAGATAGATGGTTCAGGCCGTCTGAAAACAAGTATATAAAACTTGTTTTCAGACGGTTTTTTTTTGTATCTTCTGTAAAAATTTTTAGGTGTTGCTAAGTAAAGTTCACAGATTGAGACTTTTGCAAAACTCTTTCAAACGCCAGTGCAGTGCACCCAAAACCGACGTCATTCCCGCGCAGGCGGAAAGCCATCTTAAAATTTCAGAAACCTATTTTATTCAATAGTTTACTATGCTGGAAAATAAATTATCACGACACTGGAATATCGCAGTTTTTTTGCACCGGTTTTTAAAGGGACAAAGTTTTCAGCATAGTCATCGGTTTTTCAGCCCAATAGTTCCGCTGCTTAAAGTGATTGGCTTTAGGCCGTCTGGAGTCATAATAAAACCCAGATGGTTAGAATATTGCATTCAGACGGCCTTGTTGTGTAAAAGTTTCTCAGGTAATTACTTAGGGTAAAGATAGGTAAATGATATTTTCAATTTTCCGGGGGGGGGGGGGGTAAACTTTTTTTGCTGAAGGTTGGCATAAATTAACATGATTGATAACATCGCTATAAGGGTATTTTAATATGAACACATTTAATCGAAACGTCAGCAAAATCACCACAGCAATGCTTTTGGCTTTCACTTTAGCAGCATGTGGCGGCGGGGGTGGGGGGAGCAATCATTCGCCGAAAACCGAGAGTACGCCGACGGTAGCTCCAGCTACTGTTAATAATGAAAAAATTTTAGCCGAAGCAAAAGCCAATAAAACATATGCTGTTCTGAGTTTACGTAATGATGTACATAAAGACCTTCTTTCGGAATATGGCCAAGATGGTTATCGTAAGTTAGACAGTTATAGTGTCAACTTAAACGGTAAATCTTATTCTTCAGGTAATATTGATTTGAGCAAGCTGGGTCAAGGGGTTCAGAGAATTGGCGTTACCGAAACGGCCACGGCAACAGTAGGTGGTGCTAAAGCTACTGCCATCCGTAATAATATGCTGCATATTTACCAGCAACCTTATTCAATCGTAGCCGGGGTTGAGGTTAAAGGTGGTGTGGTAAGTGCTCCCGGATTTAGGGGAGTTTTAGATGCAGATGATGTGGATTTTAACACCGTCAAAGGCTATGCCACTCAAACCTTGCCAGCCAGCGGTAAATTCAATTATGTTGGCGATGCGCTGAGCCAAGAGCAAACCGGCCGATTAAATTACACCGTCGATTTTGCAGCGAAAACCGGTAGCGGTTCCATCAGCAATATTGCCGGCGGTATCACGCTGAATGAAGGCCGAATCGGCGCGATGTCCCATATCAATCCTGATAATACATCAATCAGCGGTCACGGTATTTCATCAACAGCACGTTCTAACAGTGGCTTGAGCGGCACCTACAAACTGGGCTTTTTCGGTCCAAATGCAGATGAAGTAGCCGGTGTGGTAACTTCTGACCGTGGCGATGTCGCTTTCGGCGGTAAAAAACAATAACTCTCTTTTAAGGCACAACCTTTAATTTATAGGCCGTCTGAAAAATTTCAGACGGCCTTTTCTGATAATGAATAAAATGATACGGAAAACCTTATTGATTACCGCGTTGTTTGCTTCTGCAACGGCGTATGCGGATGAAAACAAAGTGCTGAATATCCCGCAGGAACCGGTCAGTTTCGACAAACCGGTTGCGTTGCCGTCTGAGCAATGGCCGTCTGAAAACCAATCCCAAGCCCTGCCACAATGGCATGAATTAATTGAAGGGGACGAGCCAGAGCAACAGATTAACAAAGCCTTGCTGACCAAAGATTGGCCAAAACTGGCTGGTTTATTGGCAGAATACGCCACGCAGCCTCAATATGATGAGACACTTTACCGTTATGCCTTGGGCGCGTTGCGGCGAGAACAATCCCGTCATGGCGAAGCAGTTGCGCTTTATCGTGAAATTATGGCAGAAGCACCTGATTTGGTTTATCCGCGTTTCGATTTAGGCGTGATGCTGTTTGAAGATAAGCAGTATCGGGAGGCCGAACAGCATTTGCAAAAAGTACAGTCAGATTTGCCGCCCGCGATGAGTGAGCTTGCCAAACAATATGCCCAAGCGGCAAAAAAAGCACAAGGCTGGCAGCCTGTGTTCCATGTCAATTACGAGCAGACAGACAATGTGAATAATGCGTCGACTGTGCGTCAGGTTGAATGGGAAGGCTTGACTTGGCATAAAACCGAAGACAGTTTGCCGAAAAGCGCTCATGGTATTCGTTATGCGCTGGGTGCAGAACGCAATCTCAACCTGACCGGCAACCACTTTTTTCGTTTCGGAGTGATTGGAAGCGGCGTGCATTATTGGGATGCGCAGGATTATAGTGAACAAACCGTGCGTATAAGCAGCGGTTACCGTCATCAAAAGAGCCGACAAGAATGGGGCATAACCCCATATGTCGAACAAAACTGGTTGGACGACAGCCGTTGTGTATCCAATGCAGGTGTCACGCTTGATTACAATCGTCGCTTAAATGAAAAATAGCGCATGAGCCAATATGTCCAATTTAGTAAAAAGCGTTATCAGGATGAGGATATTGCCGAACGCTACAACAGCAGGGTCACGGCAGCAGGTGCAACGATTAAGTTATCGCATTTCGCCAACCGCGCTAATTTTTGGCGGGGTGAACGGCATAAACGACGACACGAAGGAACGTGAACAGGCTTCTTGGCGATATGGTGTGAATTTAGGCGGTGTCAAACAATTTGAAAACGGCATTGGGTTTCGGGCGAATGCCAGTTATATGAGGCGTGAGTTTAAAGCGCCGTTAGAATTGGTCTACCGTTTTACCCGTCGTGATCACGAATATCAGGCAGGTGCGGCATTATGGTATCGCAAGATTTCATGGCGAGGATTTACACCGCAGTTGAATTTCCGTTATGTCAATATTGATAGTAATATGCCCGCTTTTTATTCGAGAAACAGCAAAGAGTGGTTTATGAGTGTGGAAAAAAATTTTGAAAATCTAAATAATCTTGCCAAATATGCTGTTTCAGACGGCCTAATGTTACTAAATGTTTATTCGAAAACGCAAAATGCTGTTTTATTTGCAATAATGCTTGACTGAGTGCTTGCAAAAAAAGTATAATTCTGCCCTTGTCGGCATGGTGTCGGCAAGTAAGTATTTAACTCAACAGGACGAGAAAGTATGCCAACTATCAACCAATTGGTACGCAAAGGCCGTCAAAAGCCTGTGTACGTAAACAAAGTACCTGCACTGGAAGCTTGCCCGCAAAAACGCGGCGTGTGTACCCGTGTATACACTACCACCCCTAAAAAACCTAACTCTGCATTGCGTAAAGTATGTAAAGTTCGTCTGACCAACGGTTTCGAAGTGATTTCATACATCGGCGGTGAAGGCCACAACTTGCAAGAGCATAGTGTCGTACTTATCCGCGGCGGTCGTGTAAAAGACTTGCCGGGTGTACGTTACCATACCGTACGTGGCTCTTTGGACACTGCAGGTGTTAAAGACCGTAAACAAGCCCGTTCTAAATACGGTGCGAAGCGTCCTAAGTAATTCGGACTTCATTAGGCACGTCGGCCGCCTAGTTTGAAAAAACGGCCGAGTAAGTGAATGTCTTTTTGGGCATTCATGGGAATGGTCCCAACTGAATAGATTTAAAGGAAATTAATATGCCACGTCGTAGAGAAGTCCCTAAGCGCGATGTTCTGCCAGATCCTAAATTCGGCAGCGTTGAGCTGACTAAATTCATGAACGTATTGATGATTGACGGTAAGAAATCGGTTGCAGAGCGCATTGTGTACGGTGCATTGGAGCAAATCGAGAAAAAAACCGGCAAAACAGCAATTGAAGTATTTAATGAAGCTATTGCCAATGCCAAACCTATCGTGGAAGTGAAAAGCCGTCGTGTAGGTGGTGCAAACTACCAAGTTCCTGTTGAGGTTCGTCCTTCACGCCGCTTGGCTTTGGCAATGCGCTGGGTTCGCGATGCGGCCCGTAAGCGTGGTGAGAAATCAATGGATCTGCGATTAGCAGGTGAATTGATTGATGCATCTGAAGGTCGTGGTGGTGCGTTGAAAAAACGTGAAGAAGTACACCGTATGGCCGAAGCCAACAAAGCATTCTCTCACTTCCGTTTCTAATTTAGAAAGGCTAATCAAATGGCTCGTAAGACCCCAATCAGCCTGTACCGCAATATCGGTATTTCTGCCCATATTGACGCGGGTAAAACAACCACGACCGAACGTATTTTGTTCTACACCGGTTTGACACACAAACTGGGTGAAGTGCATGACGGTGCGGCAACGACCGACTACATGGAACAAGAGCAAGAGCGTGGTATTACCATTACTTCTGCTGCAGTGACTTCATACTGGTCAGGTATGGCAAAACAGTTCAAAGAGCACCGTTTCAACATCATCGACACTCCGGGACACGTTGACTTTACCGTAGAGGTAGAGCGTTCCATGCGCGTATTGGACGGCGCGGTAATGGTTTACTGCGCGGTAGGTGGTGTACAGCCTCAGTCTGAAACCGTATGGCGTCAAGCAAACAAATACAAAGTACCGCGTTTGGCGTTTGTAAACAAGATGGACCGTCAAGGTGCCAACTTCTTCCGTGTTGTTGAGCAAATGAAAACTCGCTTGCGCGCAAATCCAGTGCCAATCGTAATTCCGGTTGGTGCCGAAGAAGGCTTTGAAGGCGTAGTTGACCTGCTGAAAATGAAAGCCATTATTTGGAATGAAGCCGACAAAGGCGTAACTTTCGAATACGGCGACATCCCGGCTGATTTGGTTGACACTGCTGAAGAATGGCGTCAAAACATGATTGAAGCTGCTGCAGAAGCCAACGAAGAGTTGATGGATAAATACTTGGGCGGTGAAGATCTGACTGAAGAAGAAATCGTTGGCGCTTTACGTCAACGTACTTTGGCCGGTGAAATTCAGCCTATGTTGTGTGGATCAGCGTTTAAAAACAAGGGTGTTCAACGTATGTTGGATGCTGTGGTTGAGTTACTGCCTGCGCCTACCGATATTCCACCGGTACAAGGTGTGAATCCTTCTAGCGATCTGGCTGATCAACGTGAAGCCAGCGATGAAGCACCATTCTCTGCTTTGGCATTCAAAATGCTGAACGACAAATACGTAGGTAATTTGACCTTTATCCGTGTTTACTCTGGTGTGGTTAAATCTGGCGATACCGTATTGAACTCTGTCAAAGGTACGCGTGAGCGTATCGGCCGTTTGGTACAAATGACTGCTGCTGATCGTACTGAAATCGAAGAAGTACGTGCCGGCGACATCGCTGCCGCTATCGGTTTGAAAGATGTGACCACAGGTGAGACCTTGTGTGCTGAAAATGCACCAATCATCTTGGAGCGTATGGAGTTCCCTGAGCCGGTGATTCACGTTGCTGTTGAGCCAAAAACCAAAGCTGACCAAGAAAAAATGGGTATTGCTTTGAACCGTTTGGCTAAAGAAGACCCTTCATTCCGTGTTCGTACAGACGAAGAGTCAGGTCAAACCATTATTTCCGGTATGGGTGAATTGCACTTGGAAATTATTGTTGACCGTATGAAACGCGAATTCAGCGTAGATGCCAACATTGGTGCACCTCAAGTAGCTTACCGTGAAACCATCCGTAAAGAAGTGGAATCTGAATACAAACACGCTAAACAGTCTGGTGGTAAAGGTCAATATGGCCACGTTGTAATCAAATTGGAACCTATGGAACCAGGAGGTGAAGGCTACGAATTTATCGACGAAATTAAAGGTGGTGTGATTCCTCGCGAATTTATCCCTTCAGTTGATAAAGGTATTCGTGATACTTTACCTAACGGTGTGGTAGCAGGCTTCCCGGTAGTGGATGTCCGCGTACGTTTGGTATTCGGTTCTTCACACGATGTCGACTCGTCTCAATTGGCGTTTGAATTGGCCGCCTCTCAAGCCTTTAAAGAAGGTATGCGTCGCGCTTCTCCAGCATTGTTGGAGCCAATCATGGCTGTTGAAGTGGAAACCCCTGAAGACTATATGGGTGACGTAATGGGTGACTTGAACCGTCGCCGTGGCATTGTATTGGGCATGGATGATGATGGTATCGGCGGTAAAAAAGTACGTGCTGAAGTACCATTGGCTGAAATGTTCGGTTACTCTACCGACTTGCGTTCTGCCACTCAAGGCCGTGCAACTTACTCGATGGAATTCAAAAAATACGCTGAAGCACCTTCGAATGTTGCCGCTGCTGTAACTGAAGCCCGCAAAGGCTAATTAATCAGCCTTTGTAAACAGGCCGTCTGAAATTCTGAATATTGTTTTCAGACGGCCATTGTTCTTTAATTGATCTTTATATGTAAAAGGAATTAGCTCATGGCTAAGGAAAAATTTGAACGTAGCAAACCGCACGTAAACGTTGGCACCATCGGTCACGTTGACCATGGTAAAACCACTCTGACTGCTGCATTGACTACGATTTTGGCTAAAAAATTCGGTGGTGCCGCTAAAGCTTACGACCAAATCGACAATGCACCGGAAGAAAAAGCCCGCGGTATTACCATTAACACCTCTCACGTAGAATACGAAACCGAAACCCGTCACTACGCACACGTAGACTGTCCTGGTCACGCCGACTATGTGAAAAACATGATTACCGGCGCGGCACAAATGGACGGCGCGATTTTGGTGGTATCTGCCGCTGACGGCCCTATGCCGCAAACCCGTGAGCACATCTTGTTGGGTCGCCAAGTAGGTGTACCATACATCTTGGTGTTCATGAACAAATGCGACATGGTTGACGACGAAGAGTTGTTGGAATTGGTTGAAATGGAAATTCGTGACTTGTTGTCAAGCTACGATTTCCCAGGCGACGACTGCCCGATCATCCAAGGTTCTGCGTTGAAAGCGTTGGAAGGCGATGCTGCTTACGAAGCCAAAATCTTTGAATTGGCCGATGCATTGGACAGCTACATCCCAACTCCGGAACGTGCCGTTGACAAACCATTCCTGTTGCCAATCGAAGACGTATTCTCAATTTCTGGCCGTGGTACTGTAGTAACCGGCCGTGTAGAACGCGGTATCATCCATGTAGGTGACGAGATCGAAATCGTTGGTCTGAAAGACACTGCAAAAACCACTTGTACCGGTGTGGAAATGTTCCGCAAATTGCTGGACGAAGGTCAAGCAGGTGACAACGTAGGTGTATTGTTGCGCGGTACCAAACGTGAAGAAGTTGAACGTGGTCAAGTATTGGCTAAACCGGGCTCAATCACTCCGCATACCAAATTCAAAGCAGAAGTATACGTACTGAGCAAAGAAGAAGGTGGCCGTCATACTCCGTTCTTCGCCAACTACCGTCCGCAATTCTACTTCCGTACTACTGACGTTACCGGCGCGGTAACTTTGGAGGAAGGCGTAGAAATGGTAATGCCGGGCGAAAACGTAGCGATTACGGTTGAGCTGATTGCACCAATCGCGATGGAAGAAGGCTTGCGTTTTGCGATTCGTGAAGGTGGCCGTACCGTAGGTGCCGGTGTTGTATCTTCTATCATTGCTTAATAAAGGATATCGATAAATGGCAAATCAAAAAATCCGTATCCGTTTGAAAGCTTATGATTACAGCTTGATTGACCGTTCTGCTCAAGAGATCGTTGAAACTGCTAAACGCACTGGTGCTGTGGTAAAAGGCCCGATTCCTTTGCCAACTAAAATCGAGCGTTTCAATATCTTGCGTTCTCCACACGTGAACAAAACTTCACGTGAACAACTGGAAATCCGCACCCACTTACGCCTGATGGACATCGTGGACTGGACTGACAAAACTACCGATGCGCTGATGAAGCTGGACTTGCCAGCCGGTGTTGATGTAGAAATCAAAGTTCAATAATCATTGCGCTTTTAAAACCGAACGGATAAAACCGTTCGGTTTTATTTTTATATCCGTTTTTATAGAATAATGCCGTCTGAAAGGGAATTGTCGTAATTTTCAGACGGCCTTTTTGATGAAAACGCTAAGTTTTTATTGATATTTTTTTGAAAAGCGGTTTATAATAGCGGACTTGGTACATCTGTGCCAAGTTTTTTATCATTGTCCGAAGACAAGCCAATCGTAGCTTGTCCCTTTACTAAAAGGAAAATAATCATGACTTTAGGTCTGGTTGGACGCAAAGTTGGTATGACCCGCGTGTTTAACGAACAGGGTATTTCTGTTCCGGTAACCGTTTTGGATATGTCTGCTAACCGCGTTACACAAGTAAAATCCAAAGATACTGACGGTTACACTGCCGTACAAGTTACCTTTGGTCAGAAAAAAGCGAATCGTGTCAATAAAACTGAAGCCGGTCACTTTGCAAAAGCAGGTGTTGAGGCTGGTCGCGGTTTGATTGAATTTGCTTTGGCTGAAGAAAAATTGGCTGAATTAAAAGCCGGTGATGAAATCACTGTTTCAATGTTTGAAGCGGGTCAATTGGTTGATGTGACCGGTACCTCTAAAGGTAAAGGTTTCTCTGGTACCATCAAACGTCATAACTTTGATTCTCAGCGTACCTCTCACGGTAACTCTCGTTCTCACCGTGTTCCCGGTTCTATTGGTATGGCTCAAGACCCTGGTCGTGTATTCAAAGGTAAACGCATGGCCGGCCAATACGGCAATACTAAATCAACCGTTCAAAAATTGGAAGTTGTGCGTGTAGACGCTGAACGCCAATTGCTATTGGTTAAGGGCGCGGTTCCTGGTTCGATTAACAGTGATGTCGTGGTACGTCCAAGCGTGAAAGTAGGTGCGTAATGGAATTAAAAGTTATTGACGCTAAAGGACAGATTTCAGGCAGCTTGGCTGTTTCTGATGTTTTGTTTGCTCGTGAATACAATGAAGCATTGGTGCATCAGCTGGTAAATGCGTTTTTGGCAAATGCCCGCTCAGGTAGCCGTTCACAAAAAACCCGTGCTGAAGTAAAACACTCAACCAAAAAACCATGGCGCCAAAAAGGTACTGGTCGTGCTCGTTCAGGTATGACTTCATCTCCGTTGTGGCGTAAAGGTGGTCGTGCATTTCCTAACAAATCTGACGAAAATTTCACTCAAAAAGTGAATCGTAAAATGTACCGTGCCGGTATGGCGACTATTTTGTCTCAATTGGCTCGTGACGAACGTTTGTTTGCAATCGATGCATTGAATGCAAATACACCTAAAACCAAAGAATTTGCTGAGCAAGTGAAAAATTTGGGTTTGGAGCAAGTGCTGTTTGTAACCAAACAGTTGGATGAGAATGTTTACTTGGCTTCACGCAATTTACCGAATGTGCTGGTTTTGGAAGCTCAACAAGTTGATCCTTACAGCTTGTTGCGTTACAAAAAAGTAATCATGACTAAAGATGCGGTTGCACAATTAGAGGAGCAATGGGTATGAATCAACAACGTTTGACTCAAGTGATTTTGGCACCTATCGTTTCTGAAAAAAGCAACGTATTGGCTGAAAAACGTAATCAAATGACGTTTAAAGTATTGGCAAATGCAACGAAACCTGAAATCAAAGCAGCTGTTGAATTGCTGTTTGGTGTAGAAGTTGCTTCTGTGACTACTGTTACCATTAAAGGTAAAACTAAACGTTTTGGTCGTACTTTGGGCCGTCGCAGCGATGTTAAAAAAGCTTATGTAAGCTTGGCTGCTGGTCAAGAGTTGAATTTGGAAGCCGCTGCTGCAGCTGCAGAATAAGGAATATAGAAAATGGCAATCGTTAAAATGAAGCCAACTTCTGCAGGTCGTCGCGGCATGGTTCGCGTAATTGCAGAAGGCTTGCACAAAGGTGCACCTTATGCACCTTTATTGGAAAAGAAACATTCTACTGCCGGTCGTAACCACAATGGTCACATCACCACTCGTCATAAAGGTGGTGGCCATAAACAACACTACCGCGTAGTTGACTTTAAACGTAATAAAGATGGTATCCCTGCAAAAGTAGAGCGTATTGAGTACGATCCTAACCGTACTGCTTTCATCGCTTTATTGTGCTATGCAGATGGCGAACGCCGTTACATCATTGCGCCACGTGGCATTCAAGCGGGTGCAGTATTGGTTTCTGGTGCGGAAGCTGCGATTAAAGTTGGTAATACTTTGCCAATCCGTAACATCCCTGTTGGTACTACTATTCACTGTATCGAAATGAAACCAGGTAAAGGTGCGCAAATTGCACGGTCTGCCGGTGCTTCTGCTGTCTTGTTGGCAAAAGAAGGTGTATACGCTCAAGTACGTTTGCGTTCGGGTGAAGTGCGTAAAATCCATGTTGACTGCCGTGCTACCATTGGCGAAGTGGGTAACGAAGAGCAAAGCCTGAAAAAAATCGGTAAAGCCGGTGCCAATCGTTGGCGCGGTATCCGTCCTACTGTCCGTGGTGTTGTGATGAACCCTGTTGATCACCCTCATGGTGGTGGTGAAGGCCGTACTGGTGAAGCGCGCGAACCAGTTAGCCCATGGGGTACTCCTGCCAAGGGTTACCGTACTCGTAATAACAAACGCACGGATAATATGATTGTTCGTCGTCGTTACTCAAATAAAGGTTAATTAATATGGCTCGTTCATTGAAAAAAGGCCCATATGTAGACCTGCATTTGCTGAAAAAAGTAGATGCTGCTCGTGCAAGCAACGATAAGCGCCCAATTAAAACTTGGTCGCGTCGTTCTACCATTTTGCCTGATTTTATCGGTTTGACTATTGCTGTTCATAATGGCCGTACTCACGTACCTGTATTCATCAGTGATAATATGGTCGGTCACAAATTGGGTGAATTCTCATTGACCCGTACCTTTAAAGGCCATTTGGCTGATAAAAAGGCTAAAAAGAAATAAGGTGAATCATGAGAGTAAATGCACAACATAAAAATGCCCGTATTTCAGCTCAAAAAGCTCGCTTGGTAGCTGATTTGATTCGTGGTAAAGGCGTTGACCAAGCTTTGAATATCTTAACATTCAGCCCTAAAAAAGGTGCGGAGTTGATTAAAAAAGTTTTGGAATCAGCGATTGCTAATGCCGAACACAATAATGGTGCGGACATTGATGAGCTGAAAGTGGTAACTATCTTCGTTGACAAAGGCCCAAGCTTGAAACGTTTTCAAGCTCGTGCAAAAGGTCGCGGTAACCGCATTGAAAAACAAACTTGTCATATTAATGTGACAGTGGGCAACTAAGGAAAAGACTATGGGACAAAAGATTAACCCTACAGGATTTCGCCTGGCGGTAACTAAAGACTGGTCTTCAAAATGGTTTGCTAAAAGCAACGAATTTGCGACTGTATTAAAACAAGATATTGATGTTCGTAATTATCTGCGTGCCCGTTTGGCGAATGCCTCTGTTGGCCGCGTAGTCATTGAGCGTCCTGCTAAATCTGCACGTATTACCATTCACTCGGCTCGCCCAGGTGTAGTTATTGGTAAAAAAGGTGAGGGCATCGAAATTTTGAAACGTGATCTGCAAGCCTTGATGGGTGTGCCTGTTCACGTGAATATCGAAGAAATCCGCAAGCCTGAATTGAATGCACAAATCATTGCAGACGGTATTGCCCAGCAATTGGAAAAGCGCGTTCAATTCCGCCGCGCAATGAAACGTTCTATGCAAAACGCAATGCGTGCTGGTGCCAAAGGCATCAAAATCATGACTTCTGGTCGTCTGAACGGTGCAGATATCGCACGTAGTGAATGGTATCGTGAAGGCCGTGTGCCTTTGCATACTTTGCGTGCAAACGTTGATTACGCGACTAGTGAAGCCAACACTACTTATGGCGTGTTAGGTCTGAAAGTTTGGGTTTACACTGAAGGCAACGATAAAGCTGCCGCAAAACCTGAGCAAGAGAAGAAACAAAGAAAGGCAGGTGGTCGTCATGCTGCAGCCAACTAGACTCAAATACCGTAAACAGCACAAAGGTCGTAACACCGGTATCGCTAATCGCGGTAACAAAGTAAGTTTCGGCGAATTTGGTTTGAAAGCAGTAGGTCGTGGCCGTTTAACTGCTCGTCAAATTGAAGCTGCACGTCGTACGATGACTCGTCACATTAAACGTGGCGGTCGTATTTGGATTCGTGTATTCCCTGATAAACCGATTACTGAAAAACCTATTCAAGTTCGTATGGGTGGCGGTAAAGGTAATGTTGAATATTACGTTGCTGAAATCAAACCAGGCAAAGTTTTGTATGAAATGGATGGCGTACCAGAAGCATTAGCTCGTGAAGCTTTTGAATTGGCTGCGGCAAAATTGCCTATTCCTACAACCTTTGTAGTAAGACAGGTAGGTCAATAATGAAAGCAAATGAATTGAAAGACAAATCTGTTGAGCAATTGAATGCTGATTTGCTTGACTTGTTGAAAGCACAATTTGGTTTGCGTATGCAAAATGCCACTGGTCAGTTGGGTAAACCAAGCGAATTAAAACGTGTGCGTCGCGATATTGCTCGTATCAAAACCATTTTAACTGAAAAAGGTGCTAAGTAATGAGCGTAGAAAAAAATGTTCGTACTTTGCAAGGCAAAGTAGTAAGCGACAAAATGGATAAAACCGTAACAGTATTGGTTGAGCGCAAAGTGAAACATCCTTTATACGGTAAGATTATTCGTTTGTCTTCCAAAGTTCATGCTCATGATGAAAACAATGAGTATGGCATTGGCGACATCGTGGTAATCGCAGAATCTCGTCCATTGTCAAAAACCAAATCTTGGGTTGTTAAAGAGCTGGTTGAGAAGGCGCGTACTGTTTAATTTTTGATACAGTAATGCACTTATTAAGAAACGAAGTCTTGCAGCAAATCTAATTTGCGTGTAAACTTCGTTTCTTATCTTTCAGTTTCTTCTGAGAGTTTCTTCCCGTCGGGATCCAAGACTGGTTTACTAGAACCGAGAAGGTTTCATGTGATAGTAACTTAACTCTAAGTTATGAGTCAGATGAAAAAGGTAAATTAAGTTGGTTAATTTAAAGGTAATAACATGATTCAAATGCAGACCATCTTAGATGTGGCTGATAACTCTGGTGCGCGTCGCGTTATGTGCATTAAAGTATTGGGCGGATCTAAGCGTCGCTATGCTTCGGTTGGCGATATTATTAAAGTTGCAGTTAAAGACGCTGCACCTCGTGGCCGTGTTAAAAAAGGTGATGTATACAATGCAGTAGTTGTTCGCACTGCCAAAGGTGTTCGTCGTCCGGATGGCGCGTTGATTAAGTTTGATAACAATGCGGCTGTATTGTTGAATAATAAGCTTGAGCCTCTAGGTACCCGTATTTTTGGTCCAGTTACTCGTGAATTGCGTACTGAACGTTTCATGAAAATTGTTTCATTGGCACCTGAAGTTTTATAAGGAAAATAAGCGATGAACAAAATTATTAAAGGCGATAAAGTAGTCGTTATTGCTGGTAAAGATAAAGGTAAACAAGGTCAAGTAGCTCGCATCTTGGGTGATAAAATTGTTGTTGAAGGTGTAAACGTAGTTAAGCGCCATCAAAAACCAAATCCTATGCGTGGTGTTGAAGGTGGCATTATTGCTAAAGAAATGCCTCTGGCAATTTCAAATGTTGCGATTTTAAATCCTGAAACCAATAAAGCTGATCGTGTTGGTATTAAATTGATTGAGAGCGAAGGTAAAGTTAAACGCGTTCGTTTCTTTAAATCTAATGGCTCTATCATCGGAGCATAAGGAGATGTCATGGCTCGTTTGAGAGAGTATTATAAAGATACGGTAGTGCCTGAGCTGGTAAAACAGTTTGGGTACAAATCCATTATGGAAGTCCCTCGCATTGAGAAAATTACCTTGAATATGGGTGTTGGTGAGGCTGTTGCTGATAAAAAAGTAATGGAACACGCTGTATCAGATTTGGAGAAAATTGCTGGTCAAAAACCAGTAGTAACTGTTGCACGTAAGTCTATTGCAGGCTTTAAAATTCGTGATAACTACCCTGTAGGTTGTAAAGTAACTTTGCGCCGCGATCAAATGTTTGAATTCTTGGATCGTTTGGTTACTATCGCATTGCCTCGTGTACGTGACTTCCGTGGTGTGAGTGGCAAGTCTTTTGATGGTCGCGGCAATTACAATATGGGTGTACGTGAACAAATCATTTTCCCGGAAATTGAATACGATAAAATTGATGCTTTGCGTGGTTTGAATATCACCATTACGACTACCGCCAAAACTGATGAAGAAGCGAAAGCTTTGTTATCTTTATTTAAATTTCCGTTTAAAGGTTAACCATGGCTAAGAAAGCACTTATTAATCGCGAGCTGAAACGTCAAGCTTTAGCGAAAAAATATGCAGCTAAGCGTGAAGAGATTTTTGCTGTTATTAATGATTCGAATGCTTCTGATGAAGAACGTTTTGAAGCTCGTTTGAAATTCCAAGCAATTCCACGCAATGCAGCTCCTGTACGCCAACGTCGTCGTTGCGCACTGACAGGCCGTCCTCGTGGCACTTTCCGTAAATTCGGTTTGGGTCGTATTAAAATCCGTGAAATTGCCATGCGTGGCGAAATCCCGGGTGTTGTAAAAGCTAGCTGGTAATAGGAGTATTAATAATGAGTATGCATGATCCTATTTCCGATATGTTGACTCGTATCCGCAATGCGCAACGTGCTAATAAAGTATCAGTTGCCATGCCTTCTTCAAAATTAAAATGCGCGATTGCAAAAGTTTTGAAAGAAGAAGGTTATATCGAGGACTTTGCAGTTTCTGCTGATACAAAACCAGTATTGGAAATTCAACTGAAATACTATGCAGGTCGCCCTGTTATTGAGCAAATTAAACGTGTTTCACGTCCTGGTTTGCGTATTTATAAAGCTTCGAGCGAGATTTCAAGTGTCATGAATGGCTTGGGTGTTGCTATCGTAAGTACTTCTAAAGGTGTAATGACTGATCGTAAAGCACGCTCTGAGGGTGTGGGTGGTGAGTTGTTGTGCATCGTTGCCTAGTGGAGAATTATATATAATGTCACGCGTAGCTAAAAATCCAGTGACTGTTCCTGCTGGTGTAGAAGTAAAATTTGGAACAGACACATTGGTTGTTAAGGGTAAAAATGGCGAATTGTCATTTCCTTTGAATTCTGATGTCGATATTAAATTAGAAGACGGTGTGTTAACTTTTGCTGCGGCAAACAATACCAAACAGGCAAATGCAATGTCTGGTACCGCTCGTGCTTTGGTTAATAACATGGTTAAAGGTGTTTCTGAAGGTTTTGAGAAAAAACTTCAATTAATTGGTGTGGGTTATCGTGCTCAAGCTCAAGGCAAAACTTTGAATTTGTCTTTGGGTTTTTCTCATCCAATCGTTTACGAAATGCCTGAAGGTGTTTCTGTTCAAACTCCTAGTCAAACTGAAATCGTTCTGACTGGTGCGGATAAACAGACTGTTGGTCAAGTTGCTGCTGAAATTCGTGCATTCCGTTCTCCTGAGCCTTACAAAGGTAAAGGTGTACGTTATGTAGGTGAAGTAGTGGTGATGAAAGAAGCCAAGAAAAAATAATTGAGGTTCACTAATGAATAAACATGCAACCCGACTCCGTCGTGCACGCAAAACCCGTGCCCGTATCGCGGACTTGAAAATGGTAAGATTATGCGTGTTCCGCACCAATAATCATATTTATGCTCAAGTAATTAGTGCTGAAGGTGATAAAGTATTGGCTCAAGCCTCTACCTTGGAATCTGAAGTACGTAGTAGCTTAAAATCAGGCAGCAATGTTGAAGCAGCTGCATTGATTGG
Source organism: Neisseria weixii (assembly GCF_042658245.1). NCBI lineage: Bacteria > Pseudomonadati > Pseudomonadota > Betaproteobacteria > Neisseriales > Neisseriaceae > Neisseria > Neisseria weixii. The sequence goes on along the minus strand of NZ_JBHSPY010000007.1, from coordinate 22,997 downwards.
CAAACGTATTGCAGAAAAAGCAAAAGCAGCAGGTGTAGAGAAAGTTGCTTTTGACCGTTCCGGTTTCCAATATCACGGCCGTGTAAAAGCATTAGCTGAAGCTGCTCGTGAAAATGGTTTAAGCTTCTAAATATTTGGAGACTTTCAGATGGCAAAACATGAAATTGAAGAACGCGGTGACGGCTTAATCGAAAAAATGGTTGCCGTAAACCGTGTAACAAAAGTCGTTAAGGGCGGCCGTATTATGGCTTTCTCTGCACTGACTGTAGTAGGTGATGGCGATGGCCGCATCGGTATGGGCAAAGGCAAATCTAAAGAAGTGCCTGTAGCCGTTCAAAAAGCAATGGACCAAGCTCGTCGCTCTATGATTAAAGTGCCTTTGAAAAATGGTACGATTCATCATGAAGTAATTGGTCGTCATGGTGCTACCCGTGTATTTATGCAACCTGCAAAAGAGGGTAGCGGTGTCAAAGCTGGTGGTCCAATGCGTTTAGTATTTGATGCAATGGGCATCCACAACATCTCTGCTAAAGTACATGGTTCTACCAATCCTTACAACATTGTACGCGCTACATTAGACGGCTTATCAAAATTGTATACTCCTGCTGATATTGCTGCTAAACGTGGTTTGACAGTAGAAGATATTTTAGGAGCTGGTCATGACTGAGCAGAAAAAAATCAAAGTTACTTTGGTTAAAAGTTTGATTGGTACTATTGAATCTCACCGTGCTTGTGCACGTGGCTTAGGCTTACGTCGTCGTGAGCATACCGTTGAGGTTTTGGATACCCCTGAAAACCGTGGTATGATTAATAAAATCAGCTACTTGTTGAAAGTGGAGTCTTAATATGTTTTTGAATACTATCCAACCAGCTGAAGGTGCAACCCATTCAGCACGCCGTGTTGGTCGCGGTATTGGTAGTGGTTTAGGTAAAACCGGTGGTCGTGGCCATAAAGGCCAAAAAAGCCGTTCCGGTGGCTTTCATAAAGTAGGTTTTGAAGGCGGTCAAATGCCTTTACAACGTCGTTTACCTAAGCGTGGCTTTAAATCTTTGACTGCTTCAGCAAATGCAGAAGTACGTTTAAGTGAGTTGGTTTTGGTTGCGGTATCAGAAATTGACTTGTTGGTATTGAAACAAGCAGGTTTGGTTCCTGCAAATGCTACTAATGTAAAAGTAATTGCTTCTGGTGAAGTTTCAAAAGCTGTTACTTTAAAAGGCATTAAAGCAACTAAAGGCGCACGAGCAGCAATTGAAGCTGCCGGTGGTAAAGTTGAAGAATAAGGCTTAAATTACAGTGGCTAGTCAACAATCTTCCTCAGGTTTATCTAAATTTGGAGACTTGAAAAAGCGTCTATTGTTCTTAATCGGGGCATTGGTCGTTTTCCGTATTGGTGCTCATATTCCAGTGCCGGGTGTAGATGCTGTTGCATTGGCTAAGTTATACGAAAGCGCTGGAAACGGTATTCTGGGAATGTTAAATATGTTCTCAGGAGGCTCGTTAGAGCGCTTTAGTATATTTGCAATCGGTATTATGCCGTATATTTCAGCTTCGATTATTGTGCAGCTTGCTTCTGAAATACTTCCTTCCTTGAAGGCGCTGAAAAAAGAAGGCGAGGCTGGGCGTAAAATCATTACGAAATACACGCGGTATGGTACTGTGTTGCTGGCTATTCTGCAAAGTTTTGGTGTAGCAACCTTCGTTTTTCAACAAGGTATTGTCGTTGCAAATCAGTTGGAATTTTATATCTCAACAGTAGTGTGTTTGGTTACCGGTACCATGTTCTTAATGTGGTTGGGCGAGCAAATTACTGAAAGAGGTATCGGCAACGGTATTTCATTGATTATTACTGCGGGTATTGCTGCCGGTATTCCGGCAGGGATTCTCCAGCTCTGGACATTAACCAGCCAAGGTGCGATGAGTATGTTGATGGCGGTGTCTATTGTAATCGGTGCATTTTTGCTGATTTATATTGTGGTTTATTTTGAAAGTGCGCAACGTAAAATTCCTGTTCATTATGCCAAACGACAATTTGGTCATGTTGGGCAAGGTCAAAATACGCATATGCCTTTCAAATTAAATATGGCTGGAGTTATTCCGCCAATTTTCGCTTCTAGTATTATTCTGTTCCCTTCTACCTTGTTAAGTTGGTTTGGTTCAAACAATACAGATAGTATGTTGCATAAAGTTGCTGCCATGCTCCAACATGGTCAACCGCTTTATATTCTGATATTTGCAGCAACGATTATTTTCTTCTGTTATTTTTATACGGCATTGGTATTCAGCCCGAAGGAAATGGCGGAAAATTTGAAAAAGAGTGGGGCTTTTGTACCAGGTATTCGCCCAGGTGATCAAACCTCTAGATACTTAGAGAAGGTAGTATTGTATTTAACCCTTTTTGGTGCTTTATACATTACCATCATCTGTTTGATTCCTGAATTCTTAACGACGGCATTAAATGTACCTTTCTATTTGGGCGGTACTTCGCTATTAATTTTGGTTGTGGTAACGATGGATTTTAGTACACAAATTAATTCCTATCGTATGACCCAGCAATATGAAAGCCTAATGAATCGACCCGATATGAAATCATTATCACGTAAGTAAGACTATGGCTAAAGAAGATACCATACAAATGCAAGGCGAAATTCTTGAAACTTTGCCGAATGCAACATTCAAAGTTAAACTCGAGAACGACCATGTGGTTTTAGGTCATATTTCCGGAAAAATGCGTATGCACTACATTCGAATTTCTCCGGGTGATAAAGTAACCGTTGAGTTAACGCCTTATGATTTAACCCGTGCTCGTATCGTATTCAGAGCAAGATAGACTGTATAAAGGAAAAAAAATGCGTGTACAACCTTCTGTAAAGAAAATTTGCCGTAACTGCAAAATTATTCGTCGTAATCGCGTAGTTCGTGTGATTTGTACTGATCCACGTCACAAACAACGTCAAGGTTAAGAGAGCTTATTTCTCTTAATTTGATTTTGTGGTATAGTGACACACTTTGCCCTAAAAGGAAAAAATATGGCTCGTATTGCAGGGGTGAATATCCCTAATAATGCCCATATCGTTATTGGCTTGCAAGCTATTTACGGTATTGGTGCGACTCGTGCTAAATTGATTTGCGAGGCTGCAAGTATTGCTCCTACCGTAAAAGCAAAAGATTTGGACGAGGCTCAATTGGACGCTTTGCGTGAACAAGTTGCTAAATATGAAGTTGAAGGTGACTTGCGCCGTGAGGTAACGATGAGCATCAAACGATTGATGGATATGGGTTGCTATCGCGGCTTCCGTCATCGTCGTGGCTTACCTTGTCGCGGTCAACGCACTCGCACAAATGCACGTACCCGTAAAGGTCCGCGCAAAGCGATTGCCGGTAAGAAATAATTTTTAAGGAATTTTAAGGAAATTGATTAATGGCTAAAGCAAACACAGCTTCGCGTGTACGTAAAAAAGTACGTAAAACCGTAAGCGAAGGTATTGTGCATGTCCATGCATCTTTTAACAATACCATCATTACAATCACTGACCGTCAAGGCAATGCATTGTCTTGGGCTACCTCTGGCGGCGCTGGTTTTAAAGGTTCACGTAAAAGTACACCGTTTGCAGCTCAAGTAGCTGCAGAAGCAGCTGGTAAAGTTGCCCAAGAGTATGGCGTTAAAAATTTAGAAGTTCGCATTAAAGGCCCGGGTCCAGGTCGTGAATCTTCTGTACGTGCGCTCAACGCTCTTGGTTTCAAGATTACCAGCATTACCGACGTTACCCCGTTGCCTCATAACGGTTGCCGTCCACCTAAAAAACGTCGTATTTAATATTGGAGTGATTTGAAACATGGCACGTTATATTGGCCCTAAATGTAAATTAGCACGCCGTGAAGGTACAGATCTGTTTTTGAAGAGTGCACGTCGCTCTTTAGAGTCAAAATGCAAAATGGATTCTGCACCAGGTCAGCACGGTGCTAAAAAACCACGTTTGTCAGACTATGGTCTGCAATTGCGTGAAAAACAAAAAATTCGTCGTATCTACGGCGTATTAGAACGTCAATTCCGTCGTTATTTTGCAGAAGCTTCACGCCGCAAAGGTTCTACTGGTGAATTGTTGCTGCAATTGTTGGAATCTCGTTTAGACAATGTTGTATACCGCATGGGCTTCGGCTCTACTCGTGCAGAAGCCCGTCAATTGGTTTCTCACAAAGCGATTACCGTTAACGGACAAGTTGTGAATATCCCTTCTTTCCAAGTTGAAGCCGGTGATGTTGTAGCTATCCGCGAGAAAGCTAAAAAACAAGTACGCATCCAAGAAGCTTTGAGTTTGGCAACTCAAATTGGTTTGCCTAGTTGGGTTTCAGTTAATGCAGATAAATTGGAAGGTGTATTCAAAAATATGCCGGATCGCTCAGAATTGACTGGCGATATTAATGAACAGCTGGTGGTAGAGTTCTACTCTAAATAATGCTAGCTCAGTGAGGGACAGTTAAATGCAAAATAGCACAACCGAATTTTTGAAACCTCGTCAAATTGATGTAGATACTTTATCTACCACACGTGCAAAAGTTTCAATGCAGCCGTTTGAACGTGGTTTTGGTCACACTTTAGGTAATGCTTTGCGTCGTATCTTACTGTCATCCATGAATGGTTTTGCACCAACTGAAGTGGCTATTACTGGTGTGTTGCATGAATATTCTACTGTTGACGGTGTTCAAGAAGATGTTGTAGACATTTTGTTAAACATTAAAGGTATCGTATTTAAGTTGCACGGTCGTAGCCAAGTTCAGTTGACTTTGAAAAAATCAGGTGCCGGTGCAGTGATTGCTGGGGACATCGAATTACCGCATGATGTGGAAATTTTGAATCCAGAGCACGTGATTTGCCACTTATCCAATAATGGCCAAGTGGAAATGGAAATCAAAGTTGAGCAAGGCCGTGGTTACCAATCTGTTTCAGGTCGTCGTGTTGTTCGCGATGAAAACAAACAGATTGGTGCGATTCAGTTGGATGCGAGTTTTTCGCCCATCAGCCGTGTTAGCTTTGAAGTTGAACCTGCACGCGTAGAGCAACGTACCGACTTGGATAAATTGGTTTTGGATATCGAAACTGATGGTTCTATTGACCCGGAGGAGGCTGTACGCAGTGCCGCACGTATTTTAATTGATCAAATGTCTATCTTTGCTGATTTGCAAGGTACACCGGTTGAAGAGGTTGAAGAAAAAGCCCCTCCAATCGATCCTATCCTGTTACGTCCGGTAGATGATTTGGAATTAACTGTACGTTCAGCTAATTGTCTGAAAGCTGAAGATATTTATTATATTGGCGATTTGATTCAACGTACTGAAACCGAGCTTCTCAAAACTCCGAATTTGGGTCGTAAATCTTTGAATGAAATCAAAGAAGTGTTGGCCTCTAAAGGTCTAACATTAGGTTCAAAATTAGAAGCTTGGCCGCCTGTAGGCTTAGAAAAGCCGTAAGTTTGAAGATTAAAGGATAATGACATGCGTCATCGTAATGGTAACCGCAAATTAAACCGTACCAGCAGCCATCGCGCTGCGATGCTGCGCAATATGGCAAATTCTTTGTTGACTCACGAAACTATCGTGACCACTTTGCCTAAAGCAAAAGAATTGCGCCGCGTGGTAGAGCCCTTGATTACTTTGGGTAAAAAACCTTCTTTAGCAAACCGTCGTTTGGCATTTGACCGTACTCGTGATCGCGATGTAGTGGTTAAATTGTTTGACGAATTGGGTTCACGTTTCGCTGCCCGTAACGGCGGCTATGTTCGTGTACTAAAATACGGTTTTCGTAAAGGTGACAATGCGCCTTTGGCGTTGGTGGAATTGGTTGACAAAGCAACTGAAGCAGCTGAATAAACCACACAAAATTGAAAACACCATCTATTTATTTTAAATAGATGGTGTTTTCTTTTTAAATACTGTTTGGGATATTTTGATGCTTGAATCAGCTTTGAAATATTTTTCATAAGGAGAGACCTTTGCAACCTCCCCCTAAGAAAAATCTCTAAATTCCTCCAGCAAGAATTGAGAGGATTTTTCACCATGTCTGGTTTCTTCTATCATTCAACATAAACCCTTATAGCCAATATATGACCGTTTTCCTTTGTTCAAAATACTCCGACTTCTTGATTGGCAAGCAATTGAACAAAGACTTGTCAGTCATAAAACCCGCTATATACGCGACAACGGTGGTCGTCTTACGGATCCGTTGTTGCCGATGTTTCGTGCGGTTTTGCTCGGGCATAAGCACAATCATGAATTTTGAGAGAAAGTCAGCTAGCAGACGGCATTATGCGTAAAGCGCATCGTGGTAAACCTTTGGGGCGTGAAGAGATTGAGCGTAATAAAGATCTCGCGAGAATCCGTTATCGGGCGGAATAGAATTTTGCCATTTTCCCCCGTATATTTTAGGTGTAAATGGGCGAGTTACTTTGGACTGGAAAAGGCCTAAGGGCAAATGGGTTTGAAAGTGATTTGTTTGAATTTGTTGAAAGCAGCGAACAGGCTAAAGTTTGTTGCGTCTATTGCTGCCTGAAAAGGTGGTGGGCTACTTGAAAAAGTGGCTGCTTGGATAGAGTATGCGTATTAATTTTGTTTTATTTTCTGTTTAAACAATAAAAACCTCCAAAACAAGTAGATTGTTTTGGAGGTTTTTTAAAGGTCTAGGCCTGAGAGAGGTTTGTAAAATATTGGATTTGAGTACAGTTTGAGGTGAGAATGGTCAAGAGAAGTGCAGATACATCACAGTTAGGCGAGTTTTCGGGCAGCCCATACCGGAAAATGTGCCAAAGATAAGAAGCATAAAAACGATTCCGTTCCAATTCTAGCTTTCAATACGGCTGTTACCCATTGGCTTTGATTGATTTAAGCCATTTTGATAAATCATGTTGTGGGTTCATTAAGCCATAGCGCTCAAACGCATCCAAAATCACCAGTTGCGCGTCGTTCATCATTACATCACTCAACATCGCCTCTATGACCTGATTAATCTTCATTAATTCAAATCCGGCCACTTCACCGTCTTGATTTTCAGGAACGACATCGCTGGATAATACCGTGTCGAAGATATAGAGAATTTCATTATGCAAACCGCGGGAAACGGAACGCAGGCTGTGTAATTGATTCTGCAGTTTTAGATGTTGCAGATGATGAGGTGATAATCCTGCTTCTTCTTCGCTCTCGCGCAGTATGGTTGCAGTAATATCTTCACCACAGGATACGCCGCCACCGACCAAATTATCGAGTTTATTCGGATCAACGGCTTTATGCTCGCTTCTGCGGCCAATCCACAGCTGCCATTCACCGTCTTTAAAAGTGAAACCATTTAAATGCACCGCTTTACTCATCAAGCCTAACGGGCGGAATGCGGCACGTTCGAGTGTGAACAAGATGCTATCTTGATAGCAAACATCAAAACGTTCATCGCGCCATCCATGCAATATGCCCAGTTGCTTCCAGTCATGCGCCATGTGTTGAAGCGCATCGCCTAGGCTCAGCCAGTTGTCTGCACATAAATGCATGCCGTCTGAACGCATTTCCCATTCGCCTTGCCAATCTTTTTCAATTTGCGCCTGCCATTGCCCATTCAGACGGCCTAAGGCTAAGCCGTTCAGCCATAAAGTTTGCCATGAGCCATGCAAACCATAATTGGTCTGCGCCCATTGCCACAATTTATCTTGGGTTGTATCGTCTAAAACATGAACAAATTGAGGAGCTGCAGACATATTGTTTCACCTTATCATTTGTGTTTCAGATTGTAACGGGTTTATTCGGATTTGCAACTGCCACATTCCCAATCGCCGTCTATGCTGATACGCGGCGATGGTGCAAACCATGTTAATATTGTGAAAAATGATTTCAGACGGCCTATTCAATCATCGGCCATATATTTTTAACTTTATTTCATTTGATAATACATGAAAAACATTGGACTTTTCGGAGGCACGTTTAATCCCATTCACAACGGCCATCTGCACATCGGGCAAGCATTTGCTGACGAAATCGGCTTAGACACGGTTATTTTTTTACCGGCAGGCGATCCTTACCACAAACCACAAAATACGCAAACGCCGGCTAAACACCGCTTTATCATGACAGAATTGGCCATTGCCGATGAACCACGTTTTGCACTCAGTGATTGCGATATGGTACGTGAAGGGGCAACCTATACCTTTGATACCGTGCAGGTTTTCCGTCAGCAATTTCCAGCCGCCACATTATGGTGGCTGTTGGGCAGTGACAGCTTGATGAAGCTGCACACTTGGAAAAAATGGCAAACCTTGGTGCAGCAAGTTAACATCGCTGTGGCTATGCGAGAAGGCGACAGTTTGAACCAAACGCCGCGTGAGCTGCACGCATGGCTGGGCGAAGCCTTGCAAAGCGGCCGCGTGCGGATTTTACAGGCGCCGTTATACAACATCAGTTCCACACAAATCCGTGCGGCTTTAGAAAACCAATCCCTTTCAGACGGCCTGATTCCGTCCTCGGTCGCGCGTTATATCCAGCAGCACGGTTTATACCGCTAAGAAGTAAAAATACTATTATTACCCTGTGGGCCGGCTGAGCAAACTCCTTGATAAAATACTGCAAAAAATAGCTTAAATTCAGCCAGATAAGCTATAATGCCGTCTGAAAAACGTAATTTAGGAATAAAATGAACGAACAAGAATTACTCGACTTGCAAAAAATGGTCGAAATCGCAGTAAACGCCTTGGAAGATGTGAAAGCTAAAGACATTTCCGTGTTGGAAACCCAAGAAAAAACCTCGCTTTTTGCGCGCATGATTGTGGCTACCGGCGACAGCACCCGCCAAGTTAAAGCCTTGGCCAACAATGTGGCGGTTGATTTGAAAGAAGCCGGTTTCGAAATTTTGAGCCAAGAAGGCGACACCGGTGAATGGACGCTGGTTGACGCCGGCGATTTGGTGGTACACATTATGTTGCCGGCTGTACGCGATTATTACGACATCGATACACTGTGGGGCGGTAAAAAGCCTGCTTTTGAAGCAGGTATGCAAAAACCTTGGCATGCGGCCGATTAATCTCTAGACCGGATTTCATTGTGAATCAGGCCGTCTGAAACGTACAGACGGCCTGAAGCCTTTGCAAAACAAGATTTGAATACAATTCGGACTTAAAGCAACACAGAAAGCGCAGACATATCAACTGCTCTAATAGACAATTTTTCAGGCAGCGCATAACGAAGGAATGTGCCAAATATGGAAATTTTGCAAAGGTCTCGGCCTGTATTTTCTCATGGATAGATACCGAACATGAACATTACTGTTTTAGCCGTCGGCACCAAAATGCCCAAATGGGTCGATGAAGCTGTCAACGAATACGCTAAACGCTTCGGTCGCGAAGTGAATTACACCTTAAAAGAAATCAAGCCCGAGAAACGCGGTGCCGGTGTGAATGCCGCGCAGGGTATGGCAGCGGAAGAAAAACGCATACTCGAAGCCATTCCACAGGGGGCATTTCTGGTGGTGTTGGATGAGCGCGGCAAAGCGCCGACTTCGGTCGAATTGGCTGAGTATCTCAAAACATGGCAGCAAAACGGCGAACATGTCTGTTTTGTGATTGGTGGTGCAGACGGCATGACCGGCCATCTCAAGCAGCAAGCGCAGCTGATGATGCGCCTGTCCAGCCTGACCATGCCCCACGGTATGGTACGCGTGCTGCTAACCGAGCAGCTTTACCGCGCCGTTTCCATTTTAAATAATCATCCGTATCACCGTGAATAAATGCTGATTTTGGGATAAACAAACTTAGGCCGTCTGTATTTCAGACGGCCTTTCTGGAAGATTGTGTTAACAAATATAAAACTATATCAATCACTTGATTTTGAAAATATTTCTGATACATTTCCATTACAAATCAAATAAACAAACCAAAAGGAACACAATCATGACCAAGACCTTATTAACAATAGGTACGCTGGCAGCATTACTGTTGAGCGCGTGCGGCGGTCAAAACGAAACCAAACCTGCTGAATCAGCACCGGCACCGGCAACGACTTCGGAAGCTCCTGCGGGCAGTGCTAAAGCTGCGGTCGAAGAGCGCGATCGCCTGATGGATATCTTTAAAGAATCTGCCGGTATCATGGGCAAAATGATTAAGGGCGAAACCGCTTATGATGCCGCAGCATTCCAAGCGGCTGCCGATACTTTGGCTGAAAATGCCGATAAACCGTGGCAGCACTATACTCAAGAGAGCGCAAAAGAAGAATCCGATGCCAAACCTGAAGTATGGAGCAAACCGGATCAATTCAAGCAAGAAGCAGACAAATTCATTGCTGCTGCTGCCGCTTTGAAAACGGCTGCTGCCGAAGGTAATTTAGATGCAGTAAAAAGACCGTTTGGCGATGTGGGTCAAAGCTGCAAATCTTGTCACGATTCTTTCCGTGTAGACGACTAATCGCTTAAAAACCACACAACAAGGCCGTCTGAAACAGAATATTAAGCTGTTTCAGACGGCCTTTCTGCATGTGCAGAATTACGGCTTGAGACCTTCGCAAAATCGCCATCTTTGGCACATTTCTTCGTTATGCGCTGCTCGAATCTGGGGGCAAAGGTCTCGGCTTCATGATGATGAAAACTAAGAGGGAATTGATGCGGAATATCTAATATCTATAGCATAATGATTTTCAATGGTTTTAAAGGCCGTCTGAACATATTGAAGCTAAAAACAATTGGATTTTTATCAAATTTAATTTCAATGTTGATGAATAAAGTGCATTATTAAATGTTAAAAATTTCATTATCTATTAATGTTTATATGCGTTAAATTCATTTATAATCATTTAAAATTTGATGTGGTACAGAACTCAGGCATATTTCAAAGTATGGCTGGAACAGTTTATTTATATGATTTTAATGTATAAAAACAAGTTTCATTTTATCAATTAGCTTTATATAACCCATAATTATCCAAGCTTTGGATAAACAAAATAAAAAATGAATTAAGAGGAACCATCATGAAAAAAAGTATTATCACCATCGCCTTGCTGGGTTTAACCGGCCATGCCGTTGCCGATGTAACCCTATACGGCGAAATCCGCAACAGCGTATTTGTAGAGAGCGTCAAGATCAAAGGCAGCAATGGTGTGACTGAAAAAGGCACCGGCACCACCATCAACGACCACTTATTCCGCATCGGTTTCAAAGGCAGCGAGAAACTGAGCGAAGATGCCAAATTGATTTGGCAGATGGAGCAACGGGTTTCGACCGTCAGCCAACACGACGGCTGGGGTACGCGCGATTCGTTTATCGGCTTGGAAGGTGGTTTCGGTAAAATCCGCGTCGGTTATTTGAGCAACCAATACAACGAAATGGTTGATTTGGATAAATGGATTTTCAACCGTGGCAGCGCCTTGGGCTTGAGCAGCTACAACCGCGAAGGCAAACGTTTGGTATCCGCACGTTACGACTCGCCAGTATTTAACGGTTTTCAAGGCATTGTGCAATATGCGCCACGCGACAACAAAAATCCGGGCGACCGTTACACTCACCAACAAGCAGCACAAGACGAACTGCTGCTCGGTTTAAACTACAAGAGTAAAAAAAGCTTTTACCAAAGCGGCCTACAGCCATAAGAAAAACAACTATACCGATGGCAACGGTAAGTTGAAAGACGGCTACATCGTCCGTATCGACGGTGGCCTGTATTTGGGTAATTTGGAAATCGGTGCCGGAGTGCAGCATGTAAAGGCAATGAAAGCGGTAATAAATATTTGAGCCTGCTGACCGGCAACCAAAAAACATTTGACGGCCAAGGCTTGTTTGCCGATAAAACTGAAGCCGTGAAAGTGACCGATGCCGCCATTGCCTTAACTTATCGTACAGGAAACCGGCAACCGCAATTGGTTTACGCGCACGGCTGGGCGGCAAAAGGCGTCAACAGCAAAGATATTTTGGTGGACAAATACGACCAAATCGTGATTGGCGGCGATTACTACATGAGCAAGCGCACGTCGATTCGCGGACAAGCCGGTTACCTGGTGATGGGGGATAAAACCCGCTTGAATGCGACCACTACCGGTAAAATCGAACACGGCGGCGTACAAATCGCGTTGCACCATAAATTCTGATTGGTTTTCAATCACGTAATCCAAAAGGCTGTTTGAAAATCTATACCCAAGATTTTTCAGACGGCCTTTTGCTGGGGTACCAACCAACAAACACAGTAAGCAGCTTACACCAGATAATAAAAATCCCTTAGCGTAAACTAAGGGATTTTTGTTGTTGGTTGCGGGAGCAGGATTCGAACCTACGACCTTCGGGTTATGAGCCCGACGAGCTACCATGCTGCTCCATCCCGCGTCAGAAGATGTAACTATACGAGAATAGGGCGGATGTGTCAAGCCTTATTTTGCTAAAAAATATTCGGGGTCATGTGGGCAAGCATGATTTTCTTCAAGCAGGCCGTCTGAAAAGTGGCAAAATGATGGCCGTAAATTGCTTGGTTTGTTTGCGCTTTTCCGCCTTTTTCAGACGGCATTTTGCTATAATCAGGCTTTATTTTCCATGATATAAGCCGAACGCTACATGTCTCAAGCCACGTTTCAACCTGATTTGTCACAAACCCTTTCTAAAGACCGCCATTTTCTGCAAACCGCCTTCAAAAACCCGAAAAAATTCGGCGGCTTGCCCAAAGTCGAAGAAAAATACCGCAAATCGCACGAAATCTATTTAAAACGCCAAGCCGCGCTGCCCAAGCTACAGTATGACGGCACACTGCCGGTGCACGAGCGTTTGAGCGACATCAAAACCGCCATCGCCAACCACCAAGTTACCATCATCTGCGGCGAAACCGGATCGGGCAAAACCACCCAACTGCCGAAAATCTGTCTCGAACTCGGGCGCGGCGCGGCGGGTTTGATCGGGCACACGCAGCCGCGCCGCCTGGCCGCGCGTTCCGTTGCCGAGCGGATTGCCGAAGAATTGGGCAGCAACATCGGCGAAACCGTCGGCTACAAAGTGCGCTTCAACGACAACACCTCGCGCGATGCCTATGTGAAACTGATGACCGACGGCATTTTGCTCGCCGAAACGCAAACCGACCGCTTCCTCACCGCCTACGACACCATCATCATCGACGAAGCGCACGAACGCAGCCTGAACATCGATTTCCTGCTGGGCTACCTGAAACAGCTCCTGCCGCGCCGCCCCGATTTAAAAGTCATCATCACCTCCGCCACCATCGACGCCGAACGGTTTTCACGCCATTTCAACAACGCGCCCGTGCTCGAAGTGAGCGGCCGCACCTTCCCCGTCGAAATCCTCTACCGCCCGCTGCATTCGCAAGACGAAGACGAGGCCGAAATCGAAATCGCCGATGCCATCGCCGATGCCGCCGATGAGTTGGCGCAATTGGGCAGCGGCGATATTTTAGTATTCCTGCCCGGCGAACGCGAAATCCGCGAAGCCGCCGAAGCCCTGCGCAAATCCCCTCTGCGCCGCCACGACGACATCCTGCCCCTGTTCGCCCGCCTGTCCAACGCCGAGCAGCACAAAATCTTCCACCCCGGCGGCACCAAACGCCGCATCGTCTTGGCTACCAACGTCGCCGAAACCTCGCTCACCGTGCCCGGCATCAAATACGTCATCGACACCGGCCTCGCCCGTGTCAAACGCTATTCCGCCCGCGCCAAAGTGGAGCAGCTGCATGTGGAAAAAATCTCCCAAGCCGCCGCCCGCCAGCGTTCCGGCCGTTGCGGCCGCGTCTCCGCCGGCGTGTGTATCCGCTTGTATTCCGAAGAAGATTTTGAACAACGCAGCGCGTTTACCGACCCCGAAATTATCCGCAGCAATCTGGCAGCAGTAATCCTGCGCATGGCCGCGCTGAAACTCGGCGATGTGGCGGCGTTTCCATTTCTTGAAGCCCCCGACCAGCGGTATATCAATGACGGGTATCAGGTGTTGTTGGAACTGGGGGCGGTGGAGGAGAATTGAAAAACAATAAAAGCACAGTTAAAAATTTGATTGGAGTTTTATATGGAAATAAAAAGACAATATCAATCTGATGATATCAAAATCCAAGCTATTTGCACTGATTATTGGGCAGTTAATGATAAACAGGAATTTATTTATACGGTTACTGCTTTGCGGCAAAAATATGAATTGAAACAAAATGAATTGCTAAATATAGCCAAGAACCATAGTAGCGTTATCTTTCAAGCAATGTGCTTTGAATGCGGGGCAGAATATATTGAGCGGCAAATCTATCAACGAAAAGATTACGATGACATACTACAGCTATTAATGCTTGATAAAACAGCTTTTATTTGCCCAATATGCCAAGTAGAAGCAGAACGCATAGCCCAGGAGCAGCAACAATTTCTAGATCAGCAACGTTATGAATATTTAGAGAAAATTCTAATAAATAGCTTGAATAATTTTCCTAATGAAGCATTTACGTTAAAACAAAAAATTTCGTTACTAGCAGCAATGCGCTTTGCTATAAACGAGGATTTTTCCTGTATCCAAGCGATAACTCATATACTTGCTGGAAAACTTACACCAAGCACAGATTTGGATAGGCAGATTATTGAGGGTTTATATCGTGTAGGATTACTGGCAATTAGTCCTAATAGCGATAAAACTGCGTTTACTTGGCAGGAGAATAGTGAATTCCACTTCAATCCATTAGGCGTAGACTGGATTGTGGTTACACCGCCTGACTGTACGTTAAGCCAATTTATCCAACAAATTGAATCGGATATTCAAAATGTTATTTTAACTGATGAAGAAGTGAACGATATTTTTGAATTGATTGAACACATCAATTTGCAAGAGTGTTTGGGCTATTTAGATTTAAAAATTGCAGAATATCATTTAAATTTTACTGCAGGTGAAAAAACGCGTTTTGTTTTGAACAAAGCACTTACCCATTTTTCGGTTTCGCAAATCTATTATTTTATTGATAAAGCCTGTCGCGATGCAGTAGCCAATTATGCACGAGGGACATACAGTAAAAAACACGCTTCCAACACATTGGGTGGCTCAATAGAACGTTTAACTGAACGTGCTGAGCAGGAAAAATGGGAACTAAAATCTTGGAATAGAACTCGTGATTTACCTCAATCGCAATTGAGTATTGTGTTATTTGATTTTATGTTACAGCTTAAGGATGGAGGGTTTACACATTCATTGACTGAATTGCGACAAATATGCGAAGTAAGATAAAGAAAGCAATCATTGTCTACCCAAAAATAGATGGGATATTGCGTAGGTCGGGCATTGATGTCTGGCGAAAACCAAGAAACAACCAACCATGTCGGGCATCAATGCCCGACCTACACATCTGTTATGCAAAACAAGAAAAGCAACATTAACACGCCGTCTGAAACCCTTTCAGGCAGCCTGAAACCTCATGCAGGCAAACCAAGCCTGTCTGAAAACCGCCCCCGCTACCGCCTGACCAAACTCGGCGAACAAATGGCGCGGTTGCCCATCGATCCGAAAATCGCCCGCATTTTGTTGGCGGCGAAAAAGCACGACTGTATGGCGGAAATCTTGGTGATTGCTTCCGCCCTCTCCATTCAAGACCCGCGCGAGCGGCCGCTCGAAGCGCGCGAAGCCGCTGCCAAGGCGCATGAGCGGTTTACCGACAAGCAGTCCGACTTTCTGGCCTATCTGAATATTTGGGATAGCTTCCAGCGCGAGCGCGATAAAGGCTTGTCAAATAAGCAATTAGTGCAGTGGTGCCACCAATATTTCTTATCGCACCTGCGGATGCGCGAATGGCGCGAGCTGCATCGCCAATTGGCCGAAATCGCCATTGAAATGGGTTTGACCAGCAAAGAACAGGCGTCCAGACGGCCGCCCGTTCAAGAGCAATTAAGGCCGTCTGAAAGCATGGGCGACCAAGATTTATCTGCCAAACTCAAGCAAAAACAACTGGATAAAAAGCAGCACCGCGCCCACATCCGCGCCGCCAAAGAAGCGGGCTACGAACAAATCCACCGCGCGCTGCTCACGGGGCTGATTGCCAACGTCGGCATGAAGTCGCCCGACGGCCACGACTACACCGGCGCGCGCGGTTCACATTTCCACCTGTTCCCCGCGTCCGCCCTGTTCAAGAGCAAGCCGAAATGGGTGATGGCGGCGGAACTCGTTGAAACAACAAGGATTTACGCGCGTGACGTGGCCGCCATCCAGCCCGAATGGATCGAGCAGGAAGCGCCGCATTTGGTGAAATATCATTATTTTGAGCCGCATTGGGAGCAGAAACGCGGCGAAGTGGTGGCCGGCGAACGGGTAACCTTTTACGGTTTAACGGTTTTGCCGCGCCGCCCCGTTGCCTACGGCCGCATCGCGCCCGAAGAAGCGCGCGAAATCTTTATCCGCGGCGCACTGGTGGCGCAGGAATGTGATTTGAAAGCCGATTTTTTCGTCCACAATAAAAAACTGATTAAGGAAATCAGCGAGTTGGAACATAAATCGCGGCGGCAGGATGTGTTGGTGGACGAAGAAGCATTGTTTAATTTTTACCATCAAAGGCTGCCTGAAATGTATGTGCCGTCTGAAACCGTAGGTCGGGCATTTATGCCTGACCTAGCCAACGCAAGCGCACAACCCCCGTCGGGTATAAATGCCCGACCTACGCCTATGCCGTCTGAAAACCCGCGTAGGGTTGGTGTCAACCCACCGTCCCAAAGCGCGGCGGAAAAGACAGAAACGGCAAATTCAAACCCGCCTCGTCAAAGGCCGTCTGAACCCCCCAAACCCCTCGCCGACATCCGCACCTTCCAAAGCTGGTTAAAGCAAGCCGAAAAAGAAAACCCGCGCCTGTTGTTTCTCAGCAAAGAAGACCTGATGCAGCACGCCGCCGCACACATCACCGAAGAACAATTTCCCAAGTTTTATAAAACACCCGACGGCAAATTCAAACTGGCCTACCGCTTTGAGCCGCACCATCCGCTTGACGGCGTAACCCTGACCCTGCCGCTCACCGTACTCAACCGCATCCACGCGCCCGCGCTTGAATGGCTGGTGCCCGGCATGGTGCGCGAAAAAATCCAGTTGCTGATTAAGGCTTTGCCCAAACAAATCCGCCGCGTGTGCGTACCCGTGCCCGAATTCGTAACGAAATTTCTCGAAAGCGAACCGAACCGCCAAGAGCCGGTTATTCCCCAGCTTGCCCGCTTTATCGCCAAAACCGCCGGCGATATGCGCCTGCTCGAACAAATCAATCTCGACGACTGGCAAGCCTTCAAACTGCCCGAACACTGCTATTTCAACCTGCGCATCATCGACGACGGCGGGCAGGAGCTGGCCATAGGCCGCAACCTGGCCGGGCTGCAACAAGAGTTAGGCCAAGCCGCCGCCGTAACCTTCCGCGACAACACCCAAGAATTCGAGCGCGACAACGTTACCGCGTGGGACATCGGTACGCTGCCCGAAAGCATCAAGTTCGCGCGCGGCAAACAGCAGCTCACAGGCTATCTCGGCCTGCAAAAACAGAAAGACGGCAGCATCGCCCTGCGCCTGTTCGACACCCCCGAAGCCGCCGCCCAAGCCCACCGACAGGGCGTGATTGCGCTCATGGCCTTGCAGCTCAAAGAGCACATGAAGGATTTAAACAAAGGTATTCAAGGGTTTACCCAAGCCGCCATGCTGCTCAAACACATTCCCGCCGACACCCTGCGCGACGACCTCACCGCCGCCATCTGCGACCGCGCCTTTATCGGCGGCGACGAATTGCCGCGCAGCGAAAAAGCCTTTAAAGAACAAATCAAACGCGCCCGCAGCCGCCTGCCCGCCGTCAAAGAAGCCGTCAGCCGCTACCTGCAGGACACCGCCGCCGCCTACGCCGAACTCAACGGCAAACTCTCCGGCGGCAAACACCCGCTCGCCCCCCTGCTGCGCGAACGCGTGCAAACCCTGCTCGGCGCAGGTTTCGCCGTCCGCACCCCGTGGCCGCAATGGCCGCGCCTGCCCGTCTACCTCCGCGCCATGACCCTGCGCATGGAAAAATACAGCAGCAACCCCGCCCGAGACGCCGCGCGCGAAGCCGAAATTCAGGAGCTGGAACAGATGTGGCAGGAAAAAACGGACAGCCTCACGCGGCAAAACCAACCCGTTTCAGACAGCCTCGCAGCGTTCAAATGGCAAATAGAGGAACTGCGTGTGTCGCTGTTCGCGCAGGAGTTGAAGACGCCGTATCCGGTGTCGGTGAAGAGGTTGTTGAAAGAGTTGGGTAAAATAAATTAAGGAAAATATTATGGCTATCGAGTTTTATCATTTTTTCAAAGACGATTGCAGTCCGTATGTAAATATTCATGATTTTGAATCAAATTTCATAAAAGAATTTGGATTTGTAAAAGATGTCGTGGTTTATATGATTCATCAACCATTTCTCAATAATGTTATTGATACGAATATTGATTTATTACTCATTGTCGCGGTTGAAAATAAAGAAAAAAATTACTATCCAATAAAAGATAAATTCTATAAAGATGCTAATGGAAACGATAGAAAAATATATCTGAATAATATCGTCATGCCAATTAAGTTTATTGATGAATTTAAATATAATTCTGTGAAAATTTATGATACAAAAGAAGAAAGAAATTATGGTGTTTGTATAGATGATGAAATTGAAACCGATTTTGCAACTGAAATTTCAACATTAAGATATGGTACAGAACAATTTTTTAAAAATGTCTTAGATAATGTTGAAATTAAGTGCTTGCCCGTTATATGGATTTTAAGTAATGTTCGTGAAAAATATTATTTTCCTACACATAATATTGTTCGAGCTTATCAATTTGGTTTTTATGAATGGGAAGCCTTTCTGAAATTTGGTTACAATAAATTTTTCAACTCTAATGCAAAATGGTCAGAGCCTAATGATGAAAAAAGTTATCAGCTACTGTTTGAAAATATGGAAAAAATCAAACAGGTTTTAGAAGATGAATCAAAAATTAGCATACTTACAAAAAAGAAAATTGACAGAATTGCTTTGCAAGATCATAAATAGTCAAATTTATGAAAAATATTTGTCACAACAAAACTCTCCGTTTGTTGATGATGAAATCTTTACCTTGGGAGGAACAACAGAAAAAGTTATTAAACTGCCTAAGCGCATTCAAGCAGATAAACAATTACAAAATAATCTTGTGATTATTCAAGGTAAAGCAGGTTCAGGAAAAACAACTGAATTATTACTCTTAATGAAAAAACAATTAGAGGCAAGTAAGCAAGTCCGTTACATCACATATAATAAACTTTTATTGCAATTTGTTTATAAATTTAAACAGTTAGCTAAATTTGAAGGCGGAACAAATTTATCCACTCGTACGATACATGGTTTTATGTACGATATTGGTATGACCATGGGTGGTGTGGTGCAAATTATGGGAAATAAACGTATAGAAGCTTTAAAGAATACCTTGGAGAAGCATATTACATTTATTCGCGATAACATCTTATCTGAATTTGAACCGTCTGAATGGGGTAGTTTGCGATCAGGCGTAGATAATCACAAATTATTTGAAATTTATGCAAAATATCAAATAAAATACCGCAATGAAATTGCTGAATTTCGTGAATTTCAAAGATTTATCGCTTCTGGGAAGATTAAATATGATATTTTAGAAAAGTATAAAAATAATCAAATTGATCGTATTTGCTCACTAGTAGGAAAGGATGTTTTTCTTTCAGACTATTATGGTGTACTTCATAATATTTATCTTTGCCTTACTGATGCAAGAAAATTTTATGATGATTATAAAGTTGGTGATTTGGATAAAGAACTTGTGGATAACATACTAAATAACAAGGCAGAGTATGATTTCAGGAATTTTGATGAATTTCAAATAATGATTAACCGTTCTCGTGGTGCATATTCAAGACATGTGCCTATGATTGATGAAGGACAAGATTTTCACCCATTAGAACGAGATATTTTATTTGAAATTTTTCACAAGAAAAATATGGTTGTAGCAACTGGCGGTAAGGAGCAACTGATTCGACATCAGCTGGAATGTGATTGGACGGTAGACAATCAAGGCAAAAAACATAATACAATAATCATTAATAAGCGGAATAAAAGTTATCGTCTCAAAAAAGGGATTGCTGATTTATGTAATAAATTAGCAAAAGCGTTTGAAATTAAATTGGATTTGGAGACTGATAATCAAGAATTGGGTCATGTAATTATCAGCTCAAATATACAAGATATTCAGAATGCTTTTGATATATTTCATAAAAATGGGGAAGTGAATTATCTTAATCCTTGTGAGAGTATCTATTTAATTATTGAAGCAGAATCAGAGATATTCAAACATCATTATGATGAGTCTGAAGTTACTTCTATTACTGAAAATGGCGTAGCTATTCAGAATAAAGTAAAATTTAAATCAGAACCTGATTTGTCTTCATGTTTAGATACTAAAGGATTGGATTTCTATTATGCGAACATGGGTAATAATTATTTTAATAAAAAATCAATTTCAAATTCTGAATATTTAGTTTCTTTTTATGAATCTTGTCGCGGTTTAGAATCTTGGTCAGTTATGTGCTTTGAGTTGGATAAATTTTATGAACGTAAAAAATCAGAAGAGGATGCACTCAATTTTTTATCTGATGATTTATTATTATCTGATGATGAAAGACGCAAACGTTATGCGATGACATGGGTCTTAATGGCTCTAACTCGTGCAATGGACGGTTTGTTTATTCATATATCTGATATGAATTCAGAATTAGGGAAAATACTATTTAATAATTAATTTTAAGTAGTCTGAAAATTCTTCAGACTACCTTTTCCTTACAATCTTATCTACATTAAATCTCCGAAGTATAAACACCTTTCGAGGTTTTGTATGTCTCCCTAAAGGCCGTCTGAAATGCCCAACGCCAAATCCTATTTTTACAATTTTCCCATACCTCCGACCCCCGCCCGCCCTAAAAACGACCGCCTTGCATTCGAAATCTTATCGGTAGTCGAAGAAATCCCTGCGGGGCGGGTGGCGACTTACGGGCAGATTGCGCGTTTGATCGGGCGGGAGAAAAACGCGCGTCTGGTGGGGAGCGTGTTGGCAAATGCGGCATTCTACGGGCGTTATCCCTGCCATCGGGTGGTGAATGCGTCGGGCAGGCTGGTGCCGGGCTGGGCGGAGCAGGCCGAGTTGCTGCGTGCGGAGGGGGTGGAATTGAAAGATGAAAACCATGTCTGCCTGAAGCGGTATCTGTGGGATTGTTAGGCGGGTAGGACGGGTATTGGCGGAACGGGCAGCAGGCCGTCTGAAAACGAAGTTTCTGCGAAGCTGGAACAGGTTTTCAGACGGCCTTTTGTGTTCTCGGCGTTTCTATGCTTTAATGCTGTATTCATTTGAAATCTCAAAAGTTTATCCAATTGCCAACTTGAATTTTGAAGGGGTTGCCCATGTCTGCCGCGATTTCCAACCGGTTTTATTCGCTCTTTGCTTCGGTGTTTTTTCTGTTTGCCGGTTTCGGTCTGTTTTTGAACTCAGCCGGGGTGAAGTTGGCGGAAATGGGGGTGGACAATATTGTTATCGGTGCATTGAATGCGGCATTTTTCGCAGGTGCGTCGCTGAGTGCAGTGGCGGGGCATAGGATTGTATCGGGGGTGGGGCATATCCGCAGCTTTAGTGTGTTCGGGGCGGTGTTTGCGATGGCCTCGCTCACGCACTTGATGACGGAAAACCTGACCGCATGGGGCGTGTTGCGTATGGTGCTGGGATTTTGCTATTTCAGTATGCTGATGATTGCGGAGAGCTGGTTTGCCGAGCAGAGCGCGCAGGAGAAGCGGGCGCGGGTATTGGCGGTTTATAATTTGGTGTATTACTTCGCATTTACGCTGGGTATCTTGCTGTTGGGTTTTAATTTGTCCAGCGACAATGTGTTCGTGTTGGGCACGCTGTTGGTGATGACGGCGATGCTGCCGGTATCGTTGACCAAGATGAAAGCGCCGCAGGTACCGTCGCGCCAGAAGATTAATGTGCCGCGCGTTTTGGCGATTGCGCCCTTGGCTTTTGTGACCGCATTTTTGGCGGGGGTGTTGGTGAACGGGCTGTTTACCATGGCTTCGGTATTTTTGTTGCTGCAGGCGTTTACCCTGCAACAGATTTCGGCGTTTTTAACATCGGCGATGGTGGGTGGCTTTGTGGTGCAGTTGCCGTTGGCACGGCTGTCGGACAAATTCGGCCGGCGCAATGCGATTTTGTGCTGCTCGGTTTTGGCTTGTGCCGCGGCTTTGAGCGGCTTGGCGGCGATGGCGATGCATGTGGCCACGCCTATGCTGCATAATGCGGTGGCGTTTATGTTCGGTTGCGGCCTGTTTGGTTTGTATGCGCTGAGTATTGCGCGTGCCAACGACCGGTTGCCGAATAATATGAATACAGTAGAAGTGAGCCGCAGCCTGCTGTTTTGCTATGGTTTGGGTTCGCTGACCGCGCCGCTGCTACTCGGTGTGGTGATGGATTATGCGCCGCATTTGGGCTTTTACGCGCTGTATGCAGTGACCGCCGGTGGTTTGGCTGCGTTTGCGTGGAAGCAGAATGTGGTGCCGGAAGAAGAACGCAGCGTGTTTGTCAACGTATCGGGTAACACGGGCGTGATGGCGGCAGATTTGGATCCGCGCAACAATGAAGAAGACGATGATTTCGATGAAGTGGTGGCGCAGGCGCATGTGGATAATTTGGACAATGTGGATATGCCGTCTGAAAACGAGCCTGATAATGAAGCGGATGTGGTGGAAACGGAAGCAGTGGCTCAGGCAGAAGAATCTGGGCAACCTCCTGCCGCGCCGCCAATTGAGTCAGCCGGTTTGGAAGCGCTTGAAGCAGATAAGCCTAATCCACAGAAGCCGCTTTAACTAAAATGCCGTTTGAAGATATTTCAGACGGCCTATGCACTCGTTACAAGATTGCACAAGATTTAGGCGATTACAACCGAAAAAGAAAGTATGGCATGACCTTATTATTATCAGCCGGTGTCGATGAAGCGGGGCGCGGCCCG